>VGSS01000013.1 GCA_016874935.1 Deltaproteobacteria bacterium
CCGGCGTCATCAGCGATGTCCTCGAATAAGCCCCGTTAGAAAAGGTGGGGTTTTGAACTCCACCTTGCATAAAAAATTGAGGTTTTCTGTAACCACCCCGCCATAAATGAGGGGGGCTTTCTTAGGGGGGAAAGGAAAGGGGTAAAGGAATGACAGCTCAGAAGATCAGGGTCAGCCTTAAATCTTATGACCACAAACTGCTCGATAAGTCAACGGCTGAAATTGTGGATACGGTTAGACGGACCGGAGCCGGCGTGGCAGGTCCCATTCCCCTTCCCACCAGGATCAACCGCTATACCGTGTTGAGATCCCCTCATGTGGATAAAAAATCGAGGGAACAGTTTGAAATTCGAACCCACAAACGTCTCCTCGACATCATCGAGCCCACACAACAGACCGTCGATGCCCTGATGAAACTCGACCTGGCCGCCGGGATCGATGTAGAGATCAAACTATAAGGAATCAAAAGGCCATGAAACGGACGCTCGGAATTATCGGCAAAAAAATAGGGATGACCCGGATCTTTCAGGAGGACGGCTCCGTCGTTCCGGTCACGGTGGTTGAGGCCGGACCTTGCTGGGTCACCCAGAAGAAGACGACTGAGAGAGAGGGCTATGAAGCCCTCCAGATTGGTTTCCTTCCAAAAAATGAGAAGAGGGTAAAAAAACCTCTCGCCGGCCATTTCAAAAAAGCGGGCACCGCCCCTGTCACATACTTGAATGAATTCCGTGTGGAGAGCACAGAAGGGTACGAGTTGGGACAGGAGATCAATGTCGGACTCCTCTTCAAACCCGGTGATGTCGTGGATGTGACCGGTCTGAGCAAAGGAAAAGGTTTTACGGGCGTGATGAAACGGCACGGATTCCATGGTTCGCCGGGTTCTCACGGCACGCATGAATATTTTCGTCACGGGGGATCGGTGGGATCAGCCACCTTTCCTCACCATGTCTTTAAGGGTATGAAGATGCCAGGCCAGCATGGGAATAGTCGGGTGACGATCCAGAACATCAAGGTCGTGGAAGTCAGGGAGGATCAGAATCTCATTCTCCTGCGAGGGTCGATTCCCGGCAGTCATCTTGGATGGGTTCTCATCCGGATCGCCACAAAGAAGAAGGGAGCTGCCGAAGCATCTGCGTAAGGAAAGGGATGAGATGAGCACATTAGCCGTCTATGACATCAACCATCAGAAGGTGAGGGAGATCGAACTCAACGATCGGATCTTCAATGCGAAGATCAACCCTTCCCTCTTCCATGATTCTGTGCGTAGCCACCTCGCCTCCGGGAGAAAGGGGACAGCCGCCACCAAAAACAGAGCGCTTGTCCGGGGAGGAGGAGCAAAACCGTACCGACAGAAAGGCACCGGCAGGGCACGGGCAGGAACCCGACGCTCCCCTCTTTGGAGGGGAGGGGGAACCATTTTCGGCCCTATGCCAAGGGATTACTCCTTCTCTCTTCCAAAAAAGGCAAGGCGCGCCGCCCTCTGGGCCGCACTCAGTTTAAAACGCCGGGAAGAAAAACTAATCCTTCTTGAGGGCTTTCCCTTGGAAGGGTTTAAAACCCGGCAGGTCCTTGAAGTCCTGAAGAGGTTTCAGGTGGAGAACGCCCTTATCGTGACGGATGCCCAATATGTTTTTCTGGAGCGATCAGCCCGCAATATTCCAGGCATCGAGGTCCTCCGCTACGAGAGCCTCAATGTCTATGACATCTTAAATCATGAACACCTGATTTTATTGGGCCCGGCTGTTGAAAAAATAGAAGGGGTTTTTGCATCATGAAAGAGCCGCAGAAGATTATCCGAAGACCGTTGATCACTGAAAAGAGCACCCTCCAGAAAGATGAGGGTCATCAATATGTCTTCGAAGTCGATCGGAATTCGAATAAGATCGAGATCCAGTCGGCCGTTGAACACCTCTTCAAGGTGAAAGTGAGCAATGTCCGGACCATCAATGTTCTTGGAAAAATGAAGCGTCTGGGAAGGAGATCTGGAAAGAGGCCCGACTGGAAGAAGGCCATTGTGACCCTGAGAGAGGGGGACCGTATCGACTTCTTCGAAGGAGCCTAATAAGAAGAAATTTCGGATTGCAGATTTGAAAATCTAAAATCTGAAATCTAAATTTAAACGGAGTGAAAAGATGGGTATTAAAAAATTCAGGCCGACTTCTCCCGGAAGGCGGTTTCAGACCGTACATACCTTTGAAGAGATCACTTCCACCTCACCGGAGAAAAGCCTTCTTCGTCCCTTGAAGAGGACCGGAGGGAGAAACTGTTACGGAAGGGTCACGGCCTGGCACCGGGGCGGTGGCCACAAGAGGATGTACCGGATCATCGACTTCAAAAGGGATAAGAGGGAGATCCCTGCGAAAGTGGCTTCCGTTGAGTATGATCCCAATCGATCCGCCCGAATCGCTCTGCTCCACTATGCCGATGGTGAGAAACGATATATTCTCTCCCCGGATCAATTGAAGGTGGGAGATCAGGTGATGGCAAGTTCCGGCGCCGATATCAAACCCGGCAATGCTCTCCCCCTGCGAAACATCCCGACGGGTACGCTGATCCACAATGTGGAGCTCAAGATTGGAAAGGGAGGCCAGATCATCCGGAGCGCAGGCACCAGCGGCCAGCTGATGGCAAAGGAAGGCAAATATGCCCATATCAAACTTCCTTCAGGTGAGGTCCGGTTGATCCTCCAGGACTGTTATGCCACCATTGGACAGGTGAGCAATTTCGAGCATGAAAATATCTCTTTTGGAAAGGCTGGAAGAACCCGGTGGAAGGGTTGGCGTCCTGTAACCCGTGGAGTGGCCATGAATCCCATAGACCATCCGCTCGGCGGAGGCGAAGGGAAAAGCTCCGGAGGCCGTCATCCCTGCACTCCCTGGGGCGTTCCGGAGAAAAAGACACGCAAGAATAAGAGAACAGACAAATACATCCTGAAGAGGAGAGATTAATGGCCCGATCAATCAAAAAAGGGCCCTTTGTGGATGCCCATTTGAAGACGAAAGCGGAGGAAGCCCGGAGATTGAGGGAAGGAAGGGTAATCAAAACCTGGTCCAGGCGATCCACCATCATTCCTGAGATGGTCGGCTTAACTTTTGCCGTCCATAACGGAAAGAAGTTTATTCCAGTCTTCGTTACCGAGGAGATGGTCGGTCATAAGTTAGGGGAATTCTCCCCCACCCGAACCTTCCACGGCCATTCGGGAGACCGAAAGACAAAGATTAAAGGAAAGACTCCATAAAAGCAAAGGTTGAAGAAGATGGAAGTCAGGGCAAAATTAAAATATGTGCGTGTGGGACCCAGAAAGGCAAGGTTGGTGGCCGATCTGATACGGGGCAAACGATCCGAGGAGGCCATCCATATCCTTTCGTTCACAAAGAAAGCGGCCGCCAGGGTCATCATCAAGGTGTTAAAATCGGCCATTGCCAACGCCACGCAGAAGAAGACGTTGGATGTCGACCGTCTTTATGTGAAGAAGATCTCGGTGGATCAGGGGGCGACCTGGAAAAGGTTTACCCCGCGGGCTCTGGGTCGGGCCACCCCCATCCGGAAGAGGACGAGCCATATCTCCATCGTCCTGGATGAAAAGTGAAAGGAGGCGAAGTCTTGGGTCAGAAAGTGCATCCGATAGGTTTTCGACTGGGGTTTATCAAGAGCTGGGATTCCCGATGGTTTGCGGAGAAGGATTATCCCCAACTTCTCATTGAGGACATACGGGTCCGCGACTATCTGAAAAAGAAACTTCACCACGCTGGGGTCTCCAAGATTGAAATCGAACGGGCTGCGAGCAAGGCCAAAAAGGCAAAGGTGACCATCTGGACCGCCCGGCCCGGGATCATCATCGGGAAAAAAGGAGCCGAAGTCGAGAACCTCAAAAGAGAACTTCAAAAGATGACCAAGAAGGAAATCCTCATCAACATTCAGGAGGTAAAGAGAGCCGAGGTCAATGCCCAGCTGGTGGCTGAGAATGTGGCTCTCCAGCTCGAACGGAGGGTTGGATTTCGGAGGGCGATGAAGAAATCCGTTTCCTCTGCCATGAAGTTGGGGGCAAAGGGGATTAAAATTGCGGTTTCCGGAAGACTGGGAGGGGCAGAGATGGCCCGTCATGAGCGGTACCGCGAGGGCCGGGTCCCACTGCATACCCTCCGGGCGGATATTGACTATGGTCTGGCTGAGGCGAAGACCACTTACGGGATCATCGGCGTGAAGGTATGGATCTTTAAGGGAGAGATCTATCCGACCAGAGAGGGAGACGAGCAAGCCGCCTAACCAACAAAGATCATTGAAAATTGTAAAATGTAAAATTAGCAGTTTAAATTTACCAATTCGTCAATGCCAACTTCTCAATTTACAATTTATATTTTGCATTGAGGTTTAATCAGATGTTGATGCCGAAGAAGACGAAATATCGAAAGATGCAAACGGGGAAAATGAGAGGAGCCGCTTCCCGCGGGAACAAGCTCAACTTTGGCGACTTCGGGCTTCAGGCCACTGAATGCGGCTGGTTGAGCTCCCGCCAGATTGAAGCCGCCCGTATTGCCATGACGCGGTTTATCAAGCGGACAGGTCGAATCTGGATTCGCATCTTTCCGAACAAGCCGATCACTAAAAAACCCGCGGAGACCCGGATGGGAAAAGGAAAGGGTCCGCCGGAAGACTGGGTGGCTGTCATCCGTCCGGGCAGAATTCTCTATGAGATGGAGGGGGTCCCGGAGGAGAGGGCGAGAGAAGCCTTTCAACTGGCCTCGCATAAATTGCCCATCTCCACGAGGTTCATCATGAGGGGGAGCCACCCATGAAGACAAAAGATCTCCGTCTCCTGAGCGAAGGTGAATTGATTCATAAAGAAAAGGAGCTCCATGAGGAACTCTTCAACCTCCGTTTCCAGCATGCCACGGGGCAACTGGAGAACACGATGCGAATTCCCCAGGTCAAGCGGGATATCGCCCGGGTAAAGACAATCCTCAAGGGGAAGGTGCCGAGCAAAGGGAAATAAGGTCCATGGAAGAAAGAGGAAAAAGAAAGACATTAACAGGTGTGGTCTCGAGCGAAAAAATGGATAAGACGGTCGTCGTGATGGTCAATCGTCTGGTTCTTCATCCCGTCTATAAAAAGTATATCCGGAAGAGGACAAAGGTGAAGGCACATGATGAAAAGAACGAGTGTCACATCGGCGACAAGGTCCTCCTGATCGAGACCCGGCCTCTCAGCAAAGAGAAAAGATGGCGTGTCAAGGAGATCGTTGAACGGGCCGCCTAAAAATGGAAAGTGGAAAGTCGATTGTGGAAGGTGGAGGATAGTTTGTGAGAAATCATCTATCCACCGGCCACTTACCACATTCTACTCTTGGTAATGGAGTTTATTATGATCCAGATGCGGAGTATTCTTGAAGTCGCCGATAATTCGGGAGCAAAAAGGTTGGGGTGCATCAAGGTTCTTGGCGGAACACGCCGGAAATATGCGTCTCTGGGCGATGTGATCATCGTCTCCATCAAAGACGCCTTGCCCAACTCCAAGATCAAAAAGGGAGAGGTCGCTCGAGCGGTTATCGTCCGAACGAAGAAAGAGGTGGAAAGGCCGGATGGTTCCTTTATCAAGTTTGATGATAACTCCGCTGTTCTGATCAATCCTCAGGGAGAGCCCATCGGGACCCGAATCTTCGGCCCTGTTGCCAGGGAGCTCCGCGCGAAGCGATTTATGAAGATCATCTCGCTGGCTCCGGAGGTTCTGTAAAGTACAGAAAGGAATTTGGAATGATCGTCTCCAAAACCCATATTAAAAAGAATGACCTGGTCATGGTGACCAACGGAAGAGAGAAGGGCAAAAGCGGCCGTGTGCTGAAAGTTCTTCCGGAGAAGGAGAGAGTGATCATTGAAAAGATCAATTTCGTCAAGAGACATTCCCGGCCTCACGGACAGCAGAAACGGGGAGGGATCCTGGAAAAGGAGGCGCCCCTTCATGTTTCCAACGTGATGCTCCTCTGTGAAAAATGCAACAAACCCGTCCGGATCGGCCACCGGAGCCTTGAGGGAGGAAAGAAGACACGGTTCTGCAAAAAATGTGGGGAAATTTTTGATAAATAGGTGATACGATGCCCAGAATCAAAGAAATCTATCAGGAGCGAGCGGTCCCCGCGCTGATGAAACGGTTCAATTACCGGAGCAAGATGGAGGTTCCCAGGCTCGACAAGATCGTCATCAATATGGGACTGGGGGAAGCCATTCAGAACATCAAGATCCTCGACTCCGCCGTTCAGGAACTAAACCTCATTACGGGACAGAAAGCCGTCATCACCAAAGCTAAAAAATCGATTGCCCAGTTCAAATTGAGAACGGGGATGCCCATCGGAGCGAGGGTCACTCTCCGAAAAGAGAGGATGTACGAATTCTTCAATCGTCTGGTGAATGTTGCTCTACCGAGAGTGAGGGATTTCAAGGGCCTTTCCCCCAAGTCCTTTGACGGAAGGGGAAACTTCGCCCTGGGCATCAGGGAACAGCTTATCTTTCCGGAGATTCATTACGATAAGATCGACAAGGTGAAGGGGATGAACATCGTCATCGGCACCACCGCCAAAACCGATGAGGAGGGAAAGGAACTCCTGAAGCTGCTCGGAATGCCCTTCAGGAATTAAAAAACGCTAAGCGCTTAGCGCATTGCGCATGGCGATGTTAGGAGGATGAATTGGCGAAACTCTCATTGATGAATAAGGCAAAGCAAAAGCAGAAATTCCAGGTCCGCCAGTACAACCGTTGCCCTCTCTGTGGAAGGCCGAGGGCCTTTATTCGGAAATTTAGTATGTGCCGTCTCTGTTTCAGAAAATATGCCACCCGGGGTGAGATCCCCGGCGTGATCAAAGCCAGCTGGTAACCCCTACGGAGTTTGTTATGTCGATGACCGATCCATTGGCCAATATGTTCACGCTCATCCGAAATGCGTCCAAAGCCAGGTTCGAAAAGGTGGATGTCCCCTACTCCAAGATGAAGCATGAGATTGTTAAGATTTTAAAAGAGGAAGGGTTCGTCGCCAATTTCAAAGTCGTTAAGGATGAGAAAGAACATCAGTTGATTCGAATCGTTCTCAAATATGATACGACCCGGAAAGGACTCATCCATATCAAGCGGGTGAGCAAACCGGGCCGAAGGGTCTATGTCGGAACCGATCGGATCCCCTCTGCCATGAGCGGCTTGGGAATCTCGATTGTCTCCACACCCAAAGGGCTCCTGACCGATAAAGCGGCACGGAAAGCCCATATGGGCGGAGAGGTTCTCTGTTATGTCTGGTAGGTGGAGGAAATCGGGTGATCAGGAAATCAGTATGGAGGATAGCAGGGAATCAGGATATCGGGAGGAATTAGTAACATCTTTGATCAACCTAATATCCTGGTGTTCTGAGAACCAACACCTGATGACCTGATAATCTGATATCCTGAAATCTTTAATTTTGAGGGAGATATGTCTCGTATTGGAAGAATGCCGATTCAATTGCCGAAGGAAGTGAAAATCTCCTGTGATCCTTCGAAAATAGAGGTGGCCGGGCCCAAAGGGACCCTCGCCTGCGACCTTCCCCGTGGCATCGCAGTCTCGGTGGATGGGGGGAAGGTGCTCATTCAGAGGGAGCGGGAAGAGCGATCATTAAGAGCCCTTCATGGCCTGACCCGGAGTCTGATTGCCAATATGGTGACAGGGGTCACGCAGGGATTTGAGAAGAAACTGGAGATCATTGGCGTTGGCTTCCGTGCGGATATACAGGGAAATCTTCTCAAACTCAGCCTGGGGTTCTCCCATCCGGTTCTCTTCCCCGTTCCGGAAGGAATTAATATCCAGGTGGAGAAGCAGACCCTGATCACCGTGAGAGGGGTGAACAAACAGCTGGTGGGGACTATCGCCGCCAAACTCCGCTCGCTCAAACCCCCTGAGCCTTATAAGGGAAAAGGGGTTCGCTACCTCGGAGAAAAGATTCGCAAGAAGGTCGGCAAGACAAAAGCCTAAGGAGAAGGAAGTTTTTTAAAATGGAAAATAAGAAGATCCTGGCAAGAATGAAGAGAAAGAAGCGGGTGCGGAGCTGCATCCGGGGAATATTGGAAAAACCTCGCCTCAATGTCTTCAGGAGCCCGAAACATATCTATGCCCAGGCCATTGTGGATTCCACGGGAAAAACAGTGGCCAGCGCTTCTACATTGAGCCCTGAGTTAAAAGGGAACCTCCGTTATACGGGAAATGTCGAGGCGGCGAAGAAGGTGGGAGAACTCATTGCCAGGAAATGTCTTGAGAAAGGAATCCAAACAGTCGTTTTTGACCGCAGTGGGTATCTCTATCACGGAAGGGTCAAGGCATTGGCGGAAGCGGCGAGAGCAGGTGGCTTGGTCTTTTAGAAGGTTTCTGAAAAAGTCTCAAAACCTCAAGAGGGCATGGTGTCGTTCTTGAGAGTTCTCTTTAGGAGGGAGTGACATTGCCGAAGATTGATCCAAGCACACTGGAATTGACAGACCGAGTCATTAATATCAGCCGGGTGGCCAAAGTGGTCAAGGGCGGAAGACGGTTCAGTTTTAGCGCCCTAGTCGTCGTTGGAGATGGCCATGGCCATGTCGGGAGCGGACTGGGAAAGGCCAACGAGGTTCCGGAGGCCATTCGGAAGGCGGTCGAACATGCGAAACGTGACTTGATGAAGGTCCCCCTTATCAACAAGACGATCCCCTACGAGGTTACAGGAAAATTCGGGGCCGCTCGGATCCTGATGAAGCCGGCCTCTGAAGGAACAGGGGTGATTGCCGGGGCGGTGGTGAGAGCCATTGCCGAGTCCGCAGGGATTGAAAACATTCTGACCAAATCTCTGGGATCAAACAATCCTTACAACCTCATCAAGGCGACCCTTCAGGCCATCCATCAATTGAAATATCCGGAAGAGGTGCTTCAAAAGAGGGCTGAAAAAGAGATCGGGAACTGAGGACGCGCTGATGAAGAAGATGGAAAATGGGATGGACAAGAAGGTGACGGTCAGGTGGAAAAAAAGTGCGATCGGACGGCCTGAAGGTCAGAAGAAGATCATTAAGGCGCTCGGTTTTAGACGGTTGAATCAAACCCTCACCCTCCCGGATCATCCTGGGATCCGGGGGATGATTAACCATGTGTCCCATCTGGTCGAAGTGATCGAATGAGGGAAAGGAAAGCGTGATGATTCTCGAAGAGCTTAAGCCACCGGAGGGATCAAGAAAGAAGAGAAAGCGAGTGGGAAGGGGAACAGGGTCCGGCCACGGAAAGACGGCCTGCAAGGGACACAAGGGCCAGAATGCCCGTGCCGGCAGGGGGACAAAGGCAGGATTTGAGGGAGGCCAGATGCCCCTTCAGAGACGGCTTCCTAAAAGAGGATTCCGGAACCCTTTCAGGGAAAAGGTGACCATCATCCATCTTCGAGATCTCAATCGTTTCGAGAAGGATGCAGTGGTTGATCCCGATCTCCTGTCCGCATCCGGTCTGTGTAAAAAAGGAGAGCTCATCAAACTTCTCTCCGACGGGGAACTCCAGCATCCCATGACCATCCGTGTTCATCGGGTGAGCCAGGCGGCGCTCACAAAAGTGGAGATGGCCTCAGGGAGGGTGGAGGTCATCGGTTCATGATTTCAGGCGCCCAGAATATTTTTAAGATCCCTGAGCTGAAACGAAGGATCCTGATGACCCTTCTCCTTCTGGCCATCTATCGGGTCGGGGTCCACATCCCTACTCCCGGGATCAATGGAGATGCTCTCGCCTCCTTCTTCGCCCATGCGAAGGGAACCCTCTTCAGCCTCATCGATATGTTCTCGGGAGGAGCCCTGGAAAGGCTTTCTGTCTTTGCCCTGGGCATCATGCCCTATATCAGCGCTTCGATCATCCTCCAGCTTCTCACCGTCGTCATTCCCTATCTGGCTCAGCTCCAGAAGGAAGGAGAGATCGGACGGAAGAAGATCATTCAATATACCCGTTATGGAACAGTGGTTCTCAGCATGATCCAGGGATTCGGGATCGCGGTTGGCCTGGAGAATATGACAGGGGCCGCCGGTGAGATGATCGTTCTCAATCCGGGATGGTCCTTCCGGATTATGACCGTGATCACCCTGACCGCGGGCACCGCCTTCATCATGTGGCTGGGCGAACAGATTACGGAGAG
This sequence comes from Deltaproteobacteria bacterium, assembly GCA_016874935.1. Classification (GTDB taxonomy): domain Bacteria; phylum Desulfobacterota; class BSN033; order BSN033; family UBA1163; genus RBG-16-49-23. The sequence goes on from VGSS01000013.1 coordinate 10,141, forward strand.
GGGAATCGGAAACGGCATCTCCCTCATCATCTTTTCGGGTATCGTGGCAAGACTGCCAAACGCCATTGCAGGCACCTATGAACTGTTTCGAGTGGGGCAGTTAAACATCTTCACCATTCTCTTCTTGATCGTCCTGATGGTGGCCGTCATTGCGGCGATCATCTTTGCCGAGACGAGCCAGAGGAGGCTTCCTGTTCAATATGCCAAACGGATTGTGGGAAGGAAAGTCTACGGAGGACAGAGCACCCATCTCCCGCTCAAGTTAAACACTGCGGGGGTCATTCCTGCCATCTTCGCCTCATCCATTCTGATGTTTCCTCTGACGATCGCCAGCTTTGTGCCGAAGGCCTTGATGGAGACTTATCCCTGGATCCAGTCGATCCTCAACAGTCTCGGCCCCGATGCGATCCTCTATAATCTTCTCTATGTGGGTTTCATCATCTTCTTCTGTTTCTTCTATACGGCGGTCACCTTCAACCCGAACGATGTGGCCGACAACATGAAGAAATTTGGGGGATATATCCCGGGCATCCGGCCCGGTCAGAAGACAGCTGAGTATATCGACAAGGTCCTCACCCGCATCACCCTTGGAGGAGCCCTCTATGTTTCGGCGGTCTGTGTACTGCCCACCATTCTGGTCGGGAGGTTCAACGTCCCCTTCTATTTCGGAGGAACAGCCCTCCTCATTGTCGTGGGAGTGGCTCTGGACACGGTTCAGCAGATTGAGGCTCATATGTTGACCAGACATTATGAGGGATTGATGAGGAAGGGCAAATTGAAAGGCAGAAGAGGATAAATAAAAATCATTGCAAATTGGAAATTGAAAAATGAAAATGGATCATTTTAAAGAGAGGGTCAAAAACTTTACAATTTGCAATGTTAAATTTGCATTTTGCATTGATCCTTAAGTGGTCGGTGACGCTGGATGAACTTAATTCTCTTGGGTCCTCCGGGGGCGGGAAAAGGCACCCAGGCACAGATGATCGTGGAACGTTATCATCTCCCTCAAATTTCCACGGGGGATATCCTTAGGGCCGCCGTGAGGGAAGGGACGTCTTTGGGGAAACAGGCCAAGGCTTTTATGGACAGGGGCGAGCTTGTTCCGGATGAAGTGGTGATCGGTATCATTGACGAACGGTTGAGGACGCCGGATTGCAAGACCGGTTTTATCCTCGATGGATTTCCGAGAACAACCCCTCAGGCCGAGGCCCTTCAGGCCATCCTCGTCAAAATCGAAAAAGCGGTGGACCATGTCATCAACATTGAGGTCGATCCCGAGGAACTGGTACGGCGGCTGACCGGCCGCAGGACCTGCAAAAACTGCGGAGGGATGTTCCACAACCTCTTTCATCCCCCCCAGAAGGAAGGCGTCTGTGACCGTTGTGGCGGATCCCTTTACCAGAGAGAGGACGATAGGGAAGAGACGATTCGAACCCGACTCAAGGAATATAAGAAACAGACTGCTCCTCTCATCCAGCATTATCAGAATAAGAAACTCCTTCGTTCGATCCGGGGGATGGGTGGACAGAATCAAATTTTTGAGCAGATCATTCGCGTCCTGGACGCGAAACCTATTTGAGGAGGCAAGCGGAGTCAATCGATGCCAAAGGAAGAGGCGATCCAAGTTGAAGGAAAGGTTTTAGAAACCCTTCCGAACGCCATGTTCCGAGTAGAGCTGGAAAACGGGCATAAGGTGCTGGCCCATATTTCCGGAAAGATGAGAATGCATTTCATCAAAATCCTTCCCGGGGATAAAGTGACGGTGGAACTCTCACCCTATGACCTCGCCCGTGGAAGAATCGTATTCCGGGAGAAATAAGAAATCCCCCTCACCCAATTGTGATACAGTCTCCAAAGGGGGGATTTGAAAGTTTAAGTTTAATCTCTTCAAGGCAGGTAAATATCGTGAAAGTCAGGGCTTCTGTTAAAAAGATTTGCGATAAGTGTAAGATCGTGAAGCGAAAGCGGGTGGTCCGGGTCATCTGTGAAAACCCCAAACATAAACAGAGACAAGGGTAAATAAAGTTAAAGGAGAGAGGAGCGTCCCGTCAAAGACGGGACTTGAGGTTTGGGGCCAAAAACCTTTTTGCCTTGCGCCTCAAACATAGCGATCCTCGATCCTCAAACAGCGACAAAGGAGCTCACTATGGCGCGTATTGCAGGGGTTGATCTTCCAAAGGATAAACGGGTGGAGATCGCTCTCACTTACATCTATGGAATTGGAAAGCCATTGGCCAATAAGATTCTCCAAAAGGCCAATGTGGACCGTGACATCAAGGTCAATAAATTGACCGAATCGGAGGTCATCCATCTCCGGGATGTCATCGACCAGGAACTGAGGGTCGAGGGGGACCTCCGAAGGGAAGTGGCAACCCATATCAAGCGTTTGATGGATATCGGTTCCTATAGGGGACTTCGCCATCGCCGCTCCCTTCCCGTTCATGGCCAGAGAACCCATACCAATGCAAGGACGAGAAAAGGACCTCGCCGAGCCATTGTCGGAAAGAAAAAAGAAAAGGAATAGCAAGGAGGACATATGGCCACAGGGCCAGGGACAAAGAGGAAAAAAATCAAGAAGAATATTCAGGCAGGCATTGCCCATATTCAGGCGACGTTTAACAACACTATCATCACCATCACCGATCATGAGGGAAAAGTCATCTGCTGGTCGAGCGCAGGGATCCAGGGCTTCAAGGGTTCCCGGAAGAGCACTCCTTTTGCAGCCCAAATGGCCGCGGAGGATGCCGCAAAAAAGGCGATGGAGCATGGCGTACGGACCATCGATGTCTATGTCAAGGGTCCGGGGGCCGGAAGGGAATCCGCTCTCCGGTCGCTTCAGGCAACGGGTCTCAAAGTCCACATGATCAAAGATGTCACCCCCATTCCCCATAACGGATGCCGTCCTCCCAAACGGAGAAGGGTATAAAACGAAAAGAGGGTCGGTGTAATCTATATTTAAATCTGTGCAATCAAATTTAATGAAATTAAATGAGGAGGGAACGCATTGGCAAGATACACGAGATCGGTTTGTAGACTCTGCCGGAGAGAGAACGTCAAGCTCTTTCTCAAGGGGGAGAGGTGTTACACGGAGAAGTGTGCGTTCGACCGGAGGAGCTCTCCGCCGGGGCAACATGGTCAGAGCCGAAAAAAGACTTCAGACTATGGGGTCCAGTTAAGGGAAAAACAGAAGGTGAAAAGATTGTATGGTCTCCTGGAGAACCAGTTCCGTAATACTTTCAAAGAAGCGGATCGGCGCAAAGGGATTACCGGAGAAGTTCTCCTCCAGCTTCTGGAACGTCGTCTGGACAATGCGGTCTATCGGCTCGGGTTTGCCAATTCCAGAAATGAAGCCCGTCAGCTGGTGCGACACAACCACTTCATGGTCAATCAGTCCAAAGTTAACATACCCTCCTTTTTGCTGAAGCCGGGAGATGTCATCTCGGTGCGTGAAAAGAGCAAGAAGGTTGTCCGTATCCAGGAGTCTCTGGAAGGGGTGGCCAGGCGGGGCGTCCCTCAATGGTTGGAATTGGAAAAAGAACAAATGAAGGGGAGCATCAAGGCCCTGCCTGTGCGGGAGGACATCACTCTTCCCATTCAGGAGAAATTGATCGTCGAGTTGTACTCAAAGTAACTCTCTATCAACCCTTTAAGAAAAGGGAGGCGATATGGTTCAAAAAAGTTGGAAAGATCTCATTCGACCGAAGAAGTTGGAAGCGGAGAAAGAAACCTTAACCCCCTTCTACGGGAAATTCACGGCTGAGCCTTTTGAGAGGGGTTTCGGCATTACGATTGGAAACTCTCTCCGGCGGATTCTCCTCTCATCCCTGCAGGGGGCGGCTCTCACATCGGTTAAGATTGACGGCGTGCTCCATGAATTTTCAGCAATCCCCGGCGTGAAAGAGGATGTCACAGAGATTATTTTAAATCTCAAAGAAGTGAGGCTGAAGCTCCATACGGAGGGCCCGAAGACGATTCGCGTCAAGACAGAAGGCCCCCATGTCTTAAAGGCAGGCGATATCCTTACAGGCGATGCCGTGGAAATTCTCAACCCCGATCACCCCATCGCCACGCTCTCCAGGGACGGCAAGCTCTCGATGGAGATGACGGTCAAGGTGGGCAGGGGTTATGTCCCGGCAGAGCGAAACAGGGATGAAAATCAACCCATCGGGACCATCCCCATGGATGCCATCTTCTCTCCCATTAAGAAGGTCAACTATACGGTGACCAACGCAAGGGTGGGCCAGATCACCGATTATGACAAATTGACCCTCGAGTTATGGACGGACGGAAGCCTTAACCCGGAGGAAGCCGTTGCCCATGCCGCCAAGATATTGAAGGATCAACTCTCGATCTTCGTCACGTTTGAGGAAGGTGAAGAAGAGGAGATCACGGTTCAAGAGCATCAGGGAGACATGGATAAATTGAATGAAAATCTCTTCCGGAGTGTGGATGAATTAGAGCTTTCTGTCCGATCGGCCAACTGTTTGAAGCATGCCGACATCAGGCTCATCGGAGATCTCGTCCAGAAGACGGAAGCGGAGATTCTCGCAACAAAAAACTTTGGCAGAAAATCCCTCAATGAGATCAAAGAGATTTTGCTGGAGATGGGACTCGGCCTGGGGATGAAGATAGACAGTTGGCCTCACAAGAATGCAGAGAGAAAAGAGGAGATCGAATCAGAGGCAACGGAATAGGAGAAAAGGATGAGGCATCGAGTTGCAGGAAGAAAATTAAGTCGACATACCCAACACCGGGAGCTGATGTTCAGAAACATGCTGGTTTCGCTTATTCAGCATGAGCGGATCAGAACCACCCTTGCAAAGGGCAAGGAGCTTCGAATCTTGGCGGATAAGATCATCACCCTCGCAAAAAAGAATACCCTCCATGCCCGAAGACTAGCCTTTGCCCGTCTTCGCAATGAGACCATTGTGAAGAAACTCTTTGACGAGATCACCCCCAAGATGAAAGGGCGGGAAGGCGGGTACACCCGGATCTATAAAATGGGATGGCGTCAGGGAGATGGGGCCCCCCTCTCTCTCGTGGAACTGATCTCTTATTCTCCGGTGGAAGAGAAGAAGAAGTCGACCGTCGACAAGGCAAAAGAGGTCCTCGGAAAAGTGACCCCTAAGAAGAAAGAAAAGAAAGCCGAGGAAAAAGGAAAAGAGAAAAAGGTCAAAAAGGAAGAAAAAGAAAAACAAAAGGAAAAACCCTCAAAAGAAAAAAAGAAATAACAATCTCATAGGAAAAATCCGGGGCCCTATGTCTCACAAGAGCATAGGGCCTTTTTTTAGGTTCTTCCGGCTTCTTAACGCCCCCTCTTATCTTAAGAGGGGGATGGGGGAGTTATGAGGGGGAACGCACCCACACAAAAGCCGAAAGAAACAAATGAGGTTGTATCGTCATTAAAGGAGAGGAAAAGGTTCACATTGCGATTTTGGGGTGGCTGGTTTATGGTTATTCTGATGAAAGAACGAATCTCAGAATCTGGGGTGATTGAAGATCGGGAGTTGGCGGAATATTACAGCCTTATGGCTAAGCGGCACATGAGGATTCCCTGCCAGAGGGTGCTCAGCCGGATAAAAGCAAAGGGAATCGAAAAGGGAAGGGCGCTCGATGTCGGAACTGGTCCCGGAACATTCCCTATTTTTTTGTCGAAAGCGCTCCCGGATGTCCAGTTTAAAGCAATCGATCTTTCTCCGGTCATGGTCGAAATTGCCAGAAAAAATAGTATGGAAGCGGGCTTAAGAGATGGAATTGATTTTCAGGTGGGATCTGCTTACTCGCTTCCCTGCGAAGATCATTCCCTCGATCTTTTGCTCTGCATCAACACGCTTCACCATTTAGACCAGCCCGTTACATTCTTCAATGAGGCGGCCCGCGTCTTGAAAGAGGGAGGGGGCTTTGTTATCGTCGATTTTCACAGGGATTCATCGCCCTTCCTGATCTGGGGCTTTAATGTCCTGTGGAAACTCTTTTTTAAAAGCCATCACAAGGCAAGGGAAGGATTTTTGGAATCGGTACGATCCTCCTACACTCTGGAGGAATGTCGAAACTTTTTGAAAGAGTCCATGCTGAAACATTGGGCCCTTTCTACCCGAACCGTGGAGATGTGGATTGAGTCCACTGGCGTAGAATAGCGGATGAAGAATGAAATAGATATTGAAATGGAGGAAATCAATTGTCCTTTCTGCGGAGATCGGGGCAAGGTCCTGCTACATCGTGAAGGTCAATTTCAAATGGTGAAATGTTCTTCGTGTCGATTCATCTACGTCAACCCGCGGCCAACCGGTGATGCCCTTCTCCAATTCTATCAGGACTACCTTCCGGAGGGCGAATCTTCGGTAGAGGCTTGGCAGAGGATGATGGAGTCGATTTTCCAGAAGGCGGCCAATCTTATAGAGCGTTACAAAAAGAGAGGCAAGCTGTTGGATGTGGGCTCTGGTTTTGGGTTTTTTCTTTCGGAGATGAGGGGGGGGGATGGGAGGTCGTGGGTGTGGAGATTTCTCGAAAAGCTATGGATTATGCAAAAGATGTCCTGGGTCTCACCCTCCATCTTGGGCCGCTGGAGAAGGTTGGTTTTCCGGAAAGCGATTTCGATGTGGTGAGCGGCTTCTATGTGATTGAACATCTCCCCGATCCCATGGCCTTTCTGAAAGAGTGTTATCGAATTCTTAAACCCGGGGGACTTCTCTTGCTAAGGTATCCCCATACCACGCCGATCAAGAACCTTCTACGTTTCTTTGGCATCGAGAATCGCCTCTATGACCTGCCCGCTCATCTATCTGACTTTTCACCCGAAATGATCCAGCAATGCCTGGAAAAGACAGGATTTAAGGAATGCCAGCACTTCATCGGCGGATATACGCTTCCAAAAGAACCGGGAAAGAAAATCGCTTCATCTATCTTTGGGAATCTCTCCGAAGCCCTATTCCACATTAGCGGAAAGGGATTCCTTCTGCCTGGAGTGAGCAAAACCGTATTAGCGTTTAAAACGGATTCGTAAAAAGTCGTTTTCCGAGTTCCGTACATGCTTCGACAAACCTGCCCTGAGGAACAGTTCACCCTTCGAGAGCCTCAGGGCGAACGGTGAGTCGAAGGGCTCAGCACGAACGGAATGTCAATAGGTTAGACCGGTCACCCTGAGCTTGTCGAAGGGTGATGTTGACATTTTATGCGCCCATCTTTAATGGATAACTTATTATGAAAAGGTTCATCCTTTTAATTTTTGTCCTTTTTCTTTTCCTACCTTTCGCTTCCATTGAAGCCCAGCCTCTGACAGTTGATGAGGTTGTGCAACGGATAAGGGAGTCCCGTGAAAAGATAAAGGACTTTTCCGCCGACCTCCTCCAGGAGAAGAAGATATCCTTGCTTAAAGAGAAGGCGATCTCAAAAGGAAGAATTCGATTTAAGAAACCGGACAGGATCTCTATCGAATTCTTTCATCCCGAAACAAGCCAGATGGTTTACGATGGCAAGACCTTCCTTCTCTACTTCAAGGAAGAAAAGATGGCGGAACGCTACCAGGTTCAGGGGAACCCTGTTGTTGAAAAATATCTGCTCTTCTCAAAAGACCCTTTTCAGGAGAAACTGGCTCAGTGGAGGATTGTGGAGGACCGGGAGACCGTTCTGGCACTGGAGGTTTTTCCGAAAGTGAAAGATCCACTATTTGTTAAGACGAGGATGTGGATCTCAAAGAAGGACTGGATCATTACAGGGATGGAGATGGTTGAAAAGAACGGAGATACAACAACCCTCCGATACTCCAATATGAGGGTGAATATGGGGCTTGCCGATTCTGATTTTGAGATTCGACTTCCAAAAGATGTGAAGGTCACAGAGATCAAATGAGAAAGAGGGTTGTCGTCACAGGCATGGGGGTTGTAAGTGCGGTGGGGAACAGTGTCCCTGAATTCTGGAATTCCCTCGTCGAGGGAAAAGATGGGGCAAAGGAAATTACGGTCTTCGATGCTTCTCCCTATCGGACAAGGATTGCCTGCGAGGTCGTTGGGTTGGACCTTGGGGCCCACTTCTGGAAAAAGGAGGCTCGAAGACTTTCCCGATGTGACCAGTTTGGATTAGTTGCCTTCAGGGAAGCCTGGGGAACAGCCCGCTTTGATCAGAATCCGGTCAATAAAGAAAGAGCAGGAGTTGTATTAGGAGCAGGATCAGGAGGGATCCTCTCGGTTGAAAAGTATTTCAGGGATTTTTATCAGGGAAAGGGGAGGCCTTCCCCTTCCCTTCTCATCTCTTATTCCCTCGCCACCACCACCGACCTCATCGCCATTGAATCAGGGCTGAAAGGTCCCCGGACGACCACCGCAACGGTCTGTTCTTCAAGCTCTGCTTCGATTGGTGTGGCCTACGACCTGATTCAAATGGGCCTGGCCGATGCGGTGGTGACGGGTGGAAGCGACTCCCTTTGCGAGGTCTCCTACAGCGGATTCAGCAGTCTGAAGTTGGTCGATCCCGAAGGTTGCAGGCCCTTTGATAAAAGGAGGCAGGGACTGATCATCGGCGAAGGAGCAGGCATTCTCATTCTGGAAGAATTAGGACATGCCCTGAGAAGGGATGCTTTGATCCACGCTGAGTTTTTAGGATACGGGATCTGCGCCGACGCCTATCATCTCACGGCACCTGAACCCAATGGAGAGGGTGTGGAAAGGGTGATAAGAGGCGCATTATCTCATGCTGGAGTCTCACCGGAAGAAGTCGATACGATCAATGCCCATGGCACGGCCACGCCTTTCAATGACATCGCTGAGACGAGAGGTATCAAGAGGGTGTTCGGAGAAAGAGCAAAGGAGGTTCCCATCAGCGGGATCAAGTCGATGGTGGGACACTGTCTGGGCTCAGCGGGGGGGATCGAAGCAGTGGCAACGGTTCTGACAATAAAAAACGGAGTCATCCCTCCCACGATTCACTATGAAGTGCCTGATCCCCATTGCGATCTCAACTATACGCCGAATCGTTCGATGAAAAAGGATGTTCGAGTCGCCATTTCAAACTCCTTTGCCTTCGGTGGAAATAATGTCTGTTTGGTGTTTGGGAAATACATTTCAAATGCGGAATGCGGAGTGCGGAATGCGGAATAAAAATCCGAAATCCGAAATCCAAACTCCGAACTCCCCGAAGGGGCGCCGCGTCGTCGTTACCGGTCTGGGAATGGTCTCTGCTATCGGGGTGGGTCGAGAGGCGTTCTGGGAAAACTGCCTTCTGGGAACTTCGGGGATCAAACCGGTCCGAAGGTTTGATGTGAGTTCCTACCGTTCAAAATTGGGAGGACAACTTCCTGAAATCGATTTTAAAATCTTCATTAAACCCGCAAATCTCAGGAGGATGGACCGGATTGGAAAGATCATGGTTTCGGCAGTAAAGCTCGCCCTCGATGATTCGGGCCTCGATTTAGGGAAGGAGGATCCCCATCAGTTGGGGATTTCGATCGGCACCGGGCTTGGGAGTTCGGATACGGTTGACCAGTTTTTCCGTGCTCTCTTAAAGGAGGGACCTGTTGGGGGACAACCCCTTCTTTTTCAGACCGCTGTGCCCAATGCGATTACAAGCCATTGTGCAATTGAACATGGAATCAAAGGAGTCAACATCACCTTTTCCCATAAAGAAACCTCCACAGAGATGGCAATGGCCTATGCCTATCATCTGTTAAAAGAGGGAAGGGCAGAGGTTATCCTTGCGGGAGGGGGGGATGAATTGAGCGAGCCTCTCTATCATGTCTATTCCATGCTGGGAGCCTTATCGCCTGGGAAGGGAAAGGGATCCGAAGGGGTGATGCCTTTTGGTAGAGATCGGAATGGGATTGTTCTGGGTGAGGGAAGCGGGATCATCGTTTTAGAGACATTGGAGCATGCAGAGAAAAGGGGAGCAAGGATATATGCAGAGATAGGAGGAGTGGGTCTTTCGGGAAGCACAGACGGGGTTCTTCGATATGACCTGAATGGAGATTCAATTGCCAGGGCGATGTCCATGGCTGCAGAAGAGCCTGCCATAGTCGATTATATTTCCGCGGGGGCAAATTCCACTCCGGAACTGGATCGGGCAGAGGCCTCAGCGATCCGAAAGGTTTTTGGAGAGAGGACAAAAGAAATTTTCGTGAGCAGCCTCAAATCGATGATCGGGGAATTTGATGGTTCGGGCGGCGTGAGAGCCTGCGGCGTTGCATTAAGCCTTTATCATGGGGTGATTCCTCCCACGATTGGCACGGTGAATCTTGATCCCAGTTGTGATTTGAATGTAATTCTGGGTCAGTCGAAAGAAAAGGAAATACGATCGGCTTTACTTAATAGTTGCTCAAATGGCGGGTCGAATATTTCCATTTGTTTTAAACGTTTTGCATAATTTAAATCCCAGGATGTTAAGCCTGAACCCGAAGCCTTAATTCCCGTTACGGCATTATGAACATGAACATTCCTATAGACTACTTTTCCGACATTGATCGTGTTTATGTTGATATTCGTGATATTGACGCTGTGAGGGCCATAATATCCGTAACCGTAGTAGATCTCTCTGGGCGCCAGAGGAACCCAGGAGACATCAGTGTGTCAATCTGGAGGAAGCTTCCTCTTAATCCCCTGAAATTGGCATAAACCCGACCTTCCGGGAGATAGAACTGATAGGAATCCTGTTCGAGGGTGAGAATGTCGAGGGCGGTCTTTTCGTCAAGTCGGAGGGCGGTTCCATCTCTTAACTGAAGTTCAGCCCTGCTCCCTTGAGGGACCCATATCCGATCCCCATCCTTCAATGGCATGTTGATGGATGCAGGGGCCCAATCCTCGGTATCCTCTGTATTAACCTGAACATCCCCTTCTATAAGACTAATACGCAAATGTCCAAGGTTTGCCGGGTAAGAAAAAGCCGGCAGAAGAATGAGCATCGCTGTCAGCGCCATCCACGTCAGCGTTTTCATGGGCCCCCCTCCTTTTTTACATTCAGTAAAAGTCATGAACCTAAGAACATTTGACTTAGAATTATTGTAGCCTTTTAGATGGTTAGACAAAAGGAAATGGGTTTTTATTCTGTCCGGTTTCTTCTGCCATCATTTCTTGACCAATAGGAGGAGAACAGGCATGGAGTCTTGGGGTTTGGTCCCAGAGTAGTGGAAGAAAATTAGCGTTGGTGTCGCGTCTGCACGGGCTGTCGCCCAAACCAACCTTTTGCCCTTCGACCGCCGTTCATCCTGATCTTGTCAAAGGAGGAATCCTGCGAAACGCAGGGCTGAGGACAGGCTTGTCGAAGCATGAAATCGATCTGGGCGACAGCCTGTACACTCTTTACAAACCGGTAGAAACCCGATCGCCCAAGTTAGTGTCAAAAAGTGGAAAGCGGGCGGCTATTGGAGTTCGCTTTTGTGAATAGTGTAGACACGGCACCCTAAACTCCGATTTTTGTGCGCGGTCTTCGGGGCCTGGTTTTTTTGGGGCTCGCTTCCGCAAAAGCAAAATAACTGGAAGATCTTTTATTGGGTATAAATCTTGACTTTTCTTTGTAAAGGGTTTCTATTCTTTGTTCCGCCTGTGCTGTTAACAGCCGATGTTGATCGAAATGCTCCACTGCGGATTTGACAAATTTGTCTTCATCCTTAGTTAAGGCATACTGGTTTAACCCTGACATAATCCATTCAAGCCTGTCTTTATTCATAAAACCTCCCTTTCTATTCTGATGATTTGAGTTGTTAAAGTCCTATCGACTTCCCCGGAAGCCACGTTTTTCCGTTGCCTCTTTTACCAACAAATTCTTCCCCATAAAAACTGTACGGTTCAGCATCGACACCGCTCTACGGGCTTCCCATTGAGTGGACATCTCCACAAAGGCAATCCCCCTGGGCTGGCCGGTTTGCCTGTCCTCAACAATCTTGAGGGACATGACACTTCCAGCCTTAGAGAAAAGGGCTTTGAGTTCTGGTTCACAGGGCTGCGAAGGGAGGTTGGCCACATAAACTTTCCTGTTCATATTTCCTCCATTATTATTTGTGCATTGGTAGAGGGCCCCTGGATAGACCTTCTTTTCTGCGTCATATCGGCCGATGTTTTTTTCTATGGAAACGGGATTAATAACGATTTGCGCGGCCCTGATCATTGCGAGGACGTGCCTCATTCACGCTTATTGGTTGGCCGAGAAGTTCCTTGCCGTTAAGACTCCTAACCGCCTCTTGAGCCTGAGCCTGAACAGGCATTTCGACAAAAGCAAATCCTCGGGAGTCGCCGGTATACTTGTCTTTGATAATTTTTGATGAGGTCACTTGGCCAAAGGACTCAAAAGCCTTCCGGATACTCTCTTCCGTTACATTCGAAGATAAATTTCCCACATAAATGTTCATAATCATCTCCCTATTTTGGATTTCTTCCCAATAAAAAGCCCGCAAAGAAGTCGTTTAGAGTTCTCGCGGGCAAACGCTATAAGCCTAAAAGGCTCTCCACAACTTTATTGTTTAATTCATTTTACCCCAATTCAGGCTCAAAAGCAAGGAGATGATTTAAATAGTTTCACTCAAAACAATTTCACAACGATCCGTCCAGTTTGTCGGCGACCGGTTTTTTGCAGGCCCGGCAGTTTTGAGCTCCTCTGAAAAGGGGTTGACCGCATGATGGGCAGTGATAGCGTTCACATTCTGAGCGGGCCCATTTAATGCCGCCCTTCTCATCACCGAATTCAGCCACTTTGTCTCTCCATAAAGGAATCGCTCTTTTCATGACCCGTATGCCGGTTGAAAAACCAAAATTCTCTATTAAACTGCATGGCCATTCCTTGCATTGATGGCAGGAGTAAAAGCCTTTCGATCTTACGCAATTTCTAATCTTGCATCCCTTGCAAAAGCCATAGAGCTTTTCTGGCGGGTCAGGCTGCATACAGCCGAGACATTCTGTCTCTTTGGGTTTGGTTCCGTAGAGGTTGCCCATCGCCGCCCTGAATTTCTCATTTTTATCCCTTGTCGCAATGTAAACACCACAGGCGCCACAGTATAATCCGCAGGGCGCCATCAGGTCCCTATTTCTGATCTCTTCTTCAGTCCATCCTTCCATGTTCCTTCCTCCCATGAAAAATATTTTGTAGGATCATCCATTTGGCACTGCAGGTCAATTCTCATGAAAGGGACGTAAATCATCTGTTTTTAAAAGTCAACTCTTCGCGGGCTGTTGTTCAAATCGATTTCATGCTTCGACAAGCTCAGCATGAGCGGAAAGGTGGCATGGTTTCAAAATATCACCGTTTGTCCTGAGCGTGTCGAAGGATGAATGATTAATAGAGGGACTACCCGACTGGTTCGACGAGAAGTGAAGGGTTGTGTTATACTGCTGACATCATGCCTGACCTGGATGTGATCATCATCGGAGCAGGAGTGGCGGGGCTTACCTGCGGTTGCCTTTTGGCCCAAAAGGGCCTGAAAGTCCTGATCGTTGAGAAGAACCAAAAGGTGGGCGGCTGTTGTTCCTCTTTCGAGAAAGAGGGGTTCTCTTTTGACCTCTCTGTCCAATCATTGGGCGAATGTCAGGAGGGGGGGAGAATCTGGAACCTTATAAAAAAGTTGGACCTTCATGACCCAATCCGCTTCATTCACCTTGAGCCGGCAAGGGAGTATCACTTCCCGGATCAAAAAATCGTTCAGTCCTCTCAACTCGAAACTCACATCGAAAACCTCTCAAAACTTTTTTCAAATGAAAGGGAAGGGATTGCGCAAGTCTATGAAGTTCTGAGAAAGATCTTTGACGAATTTTCTCAAATCCCTTCGAATCTCAACTGGTTTGATCCATCCTCCTTCTCGTCGCAATATCCATTTCTCTCAAAATATAAAGATAAAACCTTTGGACAACTTTTGAACGAACACCTCTCCCACCCTTTCCTGAAAACGATCCTCTCGATTCGATGTTCCTATGGACTGCTTCCTCCGGAGGAGGTCTCTGTAGCGGGAATGGCAGGGATTGAAATGTCTTATTTCAACCATGGCGTCTCCTGTGTGGAGGGAAGGGTGGAAGAGCTTCCGCTTAAAATGGGAACGGCTTTTGAGAAAATGAACGGGAAGATTTTCCAGGAGAAAGAAGTTGAAAAAATTATTATGGAAGATAGGAGGGCTATTGGCATCAGACTCAAAGACGGCCAAGAATTCACAGGGAAGGTGATTGTTTCCAATATCGATGCCCAGAGAACCTTCTTCACCCTTCTCGGAGAAGATCAGATCCCGAGCGGCTTTCGGTCAAAACTGAAAGGGATGAAACCCTCCCTCTCTTATTTTATCCTTTATCTTGGAATCAATGGGGGTCTGGAGGAGCTTTCTGTTTCAAATAATGAAGTTTTTTCCGATGATCAGCTCTCAGAGGAGTATCGGGCCCTTTATGAGAATCGGATTCCCAATGGAGCGCCTTTCTACCTACTTGCCCCATCCAGAGTCAATCCCTCTCATGCGCCTGAAGGGAAAAGTACGCTCTGCCTGAGCATGAAGGCTCCGTATCATTTCAGCCGGGGGTGGGATCAAAAAATGATCGATGACCTCTCCCAATACCTCATCCTAAAGGCATCGGTCCTGGTTCCCGACCTGAATAAGAGGATTCTGGTCAGAGCGGAGGCGACTCCAAAAACGATTGAGAAATGGACAGGGAATTTTCAAGGGGCCGCTTATGGATGGGCACAAATTCCCGGTCAATCCGGGATTCTTCGTCTCCAACGGGCAACCCCCATCCCAAATCTCTTTTTAACCGGACACTGGACCTCTCCGGGCGGAGGGATCACCGCGGTGGTGGCTTCCGGAGAGTTGACAGCCGAAGCCATTTGGAGCAAATTTGAGAGAGGAGAATTTTAAAAATGGTTCGAAAACCTTATGTTTTGTATAGCCTTTGTCTTTTACTCCTGTCGCTTCTCCTCTGGGGATGTCCCAAGAAGATTGTTAAGCTTCCTCCGGTTGAAGGGCCTCTGGTCAAGGATCCCATCGCCAGATTTCTGGAAGATTTCTCTTCGGCAGAATCCCTTCAGGCTAGGGCCTCCATTCGTCTGGACACCGAGAGAAAAGGTGAGGAGATGAGGTTCCTTCTTAACGGGTTGATCCTTTATCAGAAACCGGATAAATTTCGAATCCTCGGATATCATCCTTTTGGAACAGGTGTTTTCGATGCCCTTTATCGAGGGGGGGAATTTTTCCTTCTCAGCCCTCTACAGAACAAGGCCTATACCGGTGAAGTTTCAGAATATCGGGATCTTATTGAGAAAACAGACGTCCGGATCTTTACAGAACAGGCCGAGGGGAGCCAAATTCCAAACCGGATTCGGATCGAACTACCGGAGAAGAGGACCCGTCTCGACCTACGGTTGAAGGAAATCTCTCTCAATTCATCCCTGCCAAAAGATTCCTTTCAGTGGATTGTGCCAGAAGGGGTCGAAGTCATACCATTGTCCCAATTCTTGAAGGGAAAGAAATTGTAATGAAAATTGCCCTAATCATCCCCAGATGGCCCAAAGATAGTTTCTGGGATGTGATCGCCTTTAAATTTCCCCTTCTCTCCACCTCCCTCCTTGCCGGCCTGACCCCTTCCCGGCACGAGATAAGCATCATCGATGAGAGCATTTCTGAAATTGATTTCGACCAGAAAGTCGATCTTGTTGCCATCACCGCCATTACTCCCCTGGCACCGAGGGGATATGAGATCGCGGATCAATTCCGGCAGAGAGGGAAGAAGGTCGTGATCGGAGGGATTCATGCCTCATGGCTTCCCGAAGAGGCCAAAAACCATTCGGATGGCGTGGCGATTGGAGAAGCGGATGAGACCTGGGCAGAGATTTTGGAGGAAGCCGAAGCAGGAAGGCTGAAGCCTTTTTACCGGCAGAAGGAGAGGACAGATCTGAGCCGCCTTCCCATTCCCCGAAGGAGCCTCCTCCCACGAAAGGGCTACCTCTTTCACAACCTGATTCAGACCACAAGGGGCTGCCCTTATGACTGTGAGTTCTGTTCGGTGACCGCCCTTCATGGAAGAACCTACCGGATGAGGCCGATCTCCGAAGTCGAAAAAGAGATTCGATCTCTTGAGCGATCAAAAGCCTATATCTTCTTTGTCGATGACAATATCGTTGGAAACCTCTCTTATGCCAGAGAACTTCTGACCATGCTCTCCCATTACCGGTTGCGATGGGTGAGTCAGGGGCCGATTCATATTGCCGAGAATGAAGAGATCCTTTCCCTCATGGCGAAAGCCGGATGCCACGGACTCTTCATCGGTTTTGAGAGCCTTCGAGAAGAGAACCTCGACATGATGGGGAAAAGAATTAATCGGGTTGAAATGTATGAGAAGGGAATCCAGAGACTTCACGATGCGGGCATTGGAGTCTACGGTTCCTTTGTCTTTGGATACGATTATGACGATGTTTCTGTCTTCGATGAGTTTCTGGAATTTGCCGATCGAAACAGGATCGAAGGGACTTTTCTTCCCATCCTTACCCCGTTTCCGGGAACGCGGATCTATCAGAGATTAAAACAGGAGGGAAGACTTCTCACGGAGAACTGGTCGAAGTATGATATGGCAACGGTGGTCTTTCAGCCGAAGAGAATGACCGTGGAGGAGCTTCAGGAAGGGTTCTGGAAGGTGAACCGGTCTTTCTATTCCCTTTCTTCGATGGCGAAAAGAATTTTCAATCCCTTTCATCTCCGAAGAAGCCTGATCATCTTTGGCCCGATGAACCTGGGTCTCTGGCCCGCCGTCAAAAAAGCAGAGCGTTATTTTATTCATAAGAATAAGTTTAAAATGGAATCGTCTCATTTATGTAGAAAATAGAGTCTCTGGGTTAAGGTCAGGGTAAGGATGCCGGTTTCGTAGTTGGGTTAGGGTAATGGGTTTTAAGTCATTAGCCATAACCTTTACCCTTTGACCAAACTGGCTTCCTAACCTTAACCCCAACCCAAAACCGCAAAATGGTTGTCAAAACGGATGAAAAGAGTCGGTTGGTCATCTCGCATTGTGTTGAGGTATACACTTTTCCAGATCCCCAGTCTGGTTTTGTTAGCCATGATCTTATGGGTGGTTCGACGTTATGTTGATCTCCCCCAATGGTTTTTCTGGGGCTTTATGCTTTTGTGGGTGGTCAAAGATGCCGTTCTTTTTCCATTTGTCTGGCGGGCCTACGACCGGAGCCAGGAAAGGAGCTTGCAAAAAATGATAGGCAAAAAAGGCGTTGCTAAAGAACGATTAGACCCGTCAGGGTATATTCAGGTTCATGGCGAACTCTGGAAAGCCGAATTGATGGAGGGAGCCCCTCCGGTAGAAGAGGGAGAGCCCGTGCGGGTTGAGGGAATCCGTGGCCGTGTCTTGCTTGTGCGGGGAGAAAGTAAGGGTTCCGAAAAGGATTAAAAAAAATGCTTGAAAATAATTTATAAATTCAATACGCTTCACTTCAATCTCAAAAAGGAGGGGAAAAATGACCTGGATCATCATTCTCATCATCCTTGCCATTCTTGTCATCGCTGTGGTCACCATTTACAACAAGCTCATCCGGCTCAGGAATACGGTCAAATCTTCGTGGTCGGACATCGATGTTCAGTGTAAAAAACGATTCGACCTTGTGCCCAATCTGGTCGAGACGGTCAAGGGTTACGCCTCCCATGAAAAGACCGTCTTTGAAAAAGTCACACAGGCAAGAGCAATGGCCATGCAGGCAAGCTCTCCCGCAGAGATGGCAAAAGCAGAGAACATGATCAGGGATACGCTGAAGAGCCTGTTTGCGGTTGCCGAGGCTTATCCTGAACTGAAGGCCAATGCCAATTTTATGCAGCTTCAGAACCAGTTGCAGGAATTAGAGAGCAGTATCGAGCATGCGAGAAGATATTATAATGCCGTGGTGCGGGATTTTAACATTCTGATTGAATCGTTTCCATCAAATCTTATAGCCTCGTCATTCAATTTCAAACAGGCTGAATTATTCCAGCTTGAAGCCCCTGAGACGGAAAGGAAACCAGTGAAGGTGAGTTTCTCTTAATTTCGGAATTCGGATTGCGGAATGCGGAATCACCCCCTCCCCAGCCCTCCCCCATCAGGAGGCTGTGTCATAATTCCGTTCATGGTTCGAGAACCTCACCACGAACGGAATACGGGATGTTAAAAATCAATCACTTAACCGTTCGTCCTGAGCCTGTCGAAGGGCAAATGGCTGATTACGACACAGTCTCCAGAGGGGGTGGGAGGGAATAAAGTGAGGAGAGAAAGATGAAAGTGTTTCATAAATTGTTTATTTTTATTATTCTCATCCTCAGCATTAACCTCATCCTCTTCACCGCTCCTGTCTCTGCTCAATATTTCACCATCACGAAATTCCACTCGGACATCACCATTCAGAAAGATTCGTCTTTTATTGTTCACGAGACGATTGAGGTGAAGTTCCATAGGCCCAGGCATGGGATTTACCGGGAAATTCCTTTCAAATACAGGGATGAATTCGGCAAGAGGATCACCACGCCTGCCACCATCCTGTCAGTGAAGGATGGGTCCGGAAAGCCTTGGAAATATCAGGTCAAGAAAGCAGGATCTCTGATCAATATCAGAATCGGTGATCCCAAACGGTTTGTCTCCGGAAACCAGACCTATGTGATCACCTACGAAGTGGAGAATGCGATCCTCTTCCTCAACGACCACGATGAGCTCTACTGGAATGTGACCGGAAATTACTGGAAGGCGGATATCTCCAACGCCTCCGCAGATGTATCGCTGGCCACAAAAGAGAAGAGCAAGAATTTATGGGCCACTGGATTCACAGGGACCTACGGTTCCAAGGCCTCTGAGTGTGAACATGAAGCCTATGATAATAGGGGAAAATTTATCACCAGGAAGAGTCTTGCTCCGGGCGAGGGCCTGACCCTTGCCTTTGGATGGGATAAAGGGCTTGTCTCACCGCCTCCTTCATGGAAAAAATTTCTATGGATGATCAACCTGCAAGAGAATTGGGTATTTTTATTTCCCATCGCCTCATTCCTCTTTATGCTCAATCTCTGGTATCGAAAGGGAAGGGACCCAAGAGTGAAAGAGGCTGTCACCGTCACCTATGAACCCCCTAAGATTGAAAACCGTTTCCTCACTCCCGCAGAGGTGGGAACTCTGCTTGACGAAAAACTGGACCCCAGAGATATCACCTCGACGATGGTAGGCCTTGCGGTCAAGGGATATATCCAAATTGAGGAGGTTAAAAAGGAGGGGTTGATTTTTGACAGGGCGGATTACTATCTCAAAAAGGTGAAAGAGCCTGACGGGACTTTCAGCTCTTTTGAGACGGAACTGATGAGCCGCCTCTTCTCCTTTGCCCCGGCTCGCCTCTCTGTCTCAAGTTTGAAGAATAAATTTTATAAGGATTTGAATCCCCTGAAGAAGACCCTCTATGGGGAGCTCGTCAAAAATAAATATTTTCTCATTAACCCTGAGAAGGTGAGGAATCTCTATTTCCTGACGGGGTTTCTCGTCATCGTATTTGGCGGCTTTGTGCTTGCCTTTCTCTTTCCTTTTTCCATGTGGAAGGGATTTATCGCAAGCGGATTGACCGGCCTTCCCATCCTTTTCTTCGGCAGGCATATGCCTGCCAAGACAAAGGTAGGAACCCTGGCCTATATGGCGATATTAGGGTTTCAGGAATTTATGAGTCGTGCAGAGAAAGATAGACTTGAACGAATGGGAGGTAAAGATCTCTTTTCTAAATTTTTACCCTATGCCATTGCCCTCGATGTGGCGGATAACTGGGCAGAGGCATTCGAGGGGATTTACCAGGAACCGCCCAACTGGTATGTGTCTCCGGGAGGGTTCAGGACATTCCATCCCATTGGCTTTACGCGTTCCATTCACACCGTGACCTCAAGCCTCGGTGCTGCCATGTTCTCCGCACCGAGAGGAAGCGGCGGTGGCGGAGGAGGCGGAGGATTTGGAGGAGGAGGTTCCTCCGGAGGCGGCTTCGGAGGAGGTGGCGGCGGAAGCTGGTAAAACTGTCTCCCCTCACATAATTCTACCTGGTGTTTTCCCTTGACTTATCTTTTTTTATTTGTTAATTTCCGCAGCAATCTTTCATCCCCACAGGGTGTTTAAGCGATGAAAAAAACAGGGAAATCGGCCTTTCTCCACCATCCCGTTCGCTCTCTCGATATGAAAAAGACGCAGAGTCTTTACGATCTGATCCAGGCCTTCCAGCATACCTCTTTCCAGAGCCGGAATCTTTTCAAATGTTTTGAGGTGTTTCGTAAGATGTTGAGCGATCCCGCCTGCATCATCTTTATGGGGTTGTCAGGAGCGATGATTCCTGGCGGAATGCGGCAGGTCATCCGCGATATGATCGAGATGAAGCTGATCGATGTCCTCGTCTCCACGGGCGCCAACATCTTCCACGACCTCTTTGAGAGCTTCGGATATCGGCATTATATCGGATCAGTGGAGGGGGATGATGATGCCCTGCGAAGGCACCGGATCGTGCGGGTCTATGATGCCTTGATGGATGATCACGAGATTAATCAAGTCATTAACCTCCTCTCCGAGGTTCCAGAAGAGGTGGGGGAGAAGGTCGTCTCGTCAAGGCGCTATCTGGAGGTTTTGGGTAATTGCCTCAAAGATGACAAATCGATCCTGAAGACAGCCTCCCGGTGCGGCGTTCCCGTCTTTATTCCCGCGCTCAGTGACAGTTCCATCGGCATCGGACTGACCTTTCTCCATGCCCGGAAGAAGAATTCTTCCGAAGGGCTGATCCTCGACCAGATCCGGGACAGCTTTGAAATTGCCCAGCTGAAAAGAATGGCTAAGACCACCGGAGCGATCTATGTGGGAGGAGGCGTTCCGAAGAATTATATTCAGCAATTAGGACCTGTGAGCGAACTCCTTTTCAAGAAGGAAAGCGGCCACCGGTTTGCCTTTCAGGTGACCACGGATGACCCCAAATGGGGCGGCCTCTCAGGCTGCACCTTTGAGGAGGCAAAGTCCTGGGGAAAGATTGAGAAAGAATCGGCCTATGCCGCCGTCTATATGGACGCCACAGTCGCCCTTCCCCTTCTGGTCGGGGCAGTTTTTCAAGAGGGAAAGATCTGCCAAAAGAGAAAGAGACGCCAGTTTTTATGGGAAGGGGACCGCTTAAAGAACATCAAATTTGTCTAATCCTCTTTTTTTCTGCTTAAGATCCTCATTTTATTAGCTGCTTTTTCCTATTAGGATTCAAGGGGTCAAGGGGCCAAGGGTTCCAGTAAGAAATTAAATAAAAATTTTTTAAAATCACTTGAATCCTTGAACCCTCGACCTCTTGGACCTTTCTCTTCAGAAAAGGGCTTGAAAATAGGCCAACAAGGGTTATATTATATCTAAATTGAGCGATTCACCCTATTTCACAAAGGAGGCAGGGATGCCTCAAACCCTTTTAGAATGCGATACGTTGAAAGTTTGGGCAATTGACCATAAGCTTTCACCAAACAGGTGATCATTGAACTATCCCCATGGTTGATTCAACCCATCAAAGGTGATCGCTCTAAAAGGCTTTTCGGCCTCCCCACCCCCCTTGTGAAGGGTGAAAAAATCGCTCAATTTAGGTTATACTTATAACTTGCGAAAAGAAAAGGAGTTTGGTGTTCATGAAAGATTCCGATTCAAAGATTCCGGACCAGAAGGAATTAGAGAAGGAGCTCAACGAGTATTTAGGGAAGAAGTATGGAGACCGAATCCGGCTGGTGGTTCCCATGCTCTTTCCCAAGCCCCAGGCCGAAGAGGTCTCGAAGGATGAGAAAGAGGCCGGTGAGAAGAAGAAAAAGATCCAGTTTGATCTGAAGCCCGAGGAATTGGAAGCCTTTCTCAACGACTATATCATCCGGCAGGAAGAGGCAAAGGAAATCCTGGCCACCAAGATCTGCACCCACTTCAAACGGATCAAGTTCACTGAGATCACGCAGGGAAAAACACGGTATGAAGGGGTGGGCCATATTAAGAACAATATCCTGATGGTCGGGCCCACCGGCGTGGGCAAGACCTATCTGATCAAATTGATCGCAAAGAAGATCGGCGTTCCTTTTGTCAAGGGGGATGCGACGAAGTTCAGTGAGACCGGTTATGTGGGAGGGGATGTCGAGGATCTCGTCCGGGATCTTGTTTATGAGGCCGATGGAGACATGGAGATGGCTCAGTATGGGATCATTTATATCGATGAGATCGACAAGATCGCCTCGTCCAACCATACCATCGGCCCGGATGTCTCAAGGACAGGGGTCCAGCGGGCGCTCCTGAAACCGATGGAAGAGACAGAGGTGGACCTCAAGGTTCCCCATGACCCCATCTCCCAGCTGGAGGCCATCGAACATTACCGGAGAACCGGAAAAAAGGAGAAGCGGACGATCAATACGAAACATATCCTCTTTATCATGAGCGGAGCCTTCAACGGCCTGGAAGAGATGGTGAAGAAACGGCTCAACCGGGAGGGGATCGGTTTCGGGGCCGAGATCCGTTCCAAGGATGAAAGAGCCGAATATCTAAAACAGGTGAAGGCTGAGGACCTCATCGCCTTTGGGTTTGAATCGGAATTCATCGGAAGGCTTCCGGTAACCGCCATCTTTGAGAGACTTGAAATTGAGGATCTTTATGCGATCCTCAAGAATCCCAATAATCCCATCATTCTGGGGAAGAAGAAGGATTTCAAATCCTATGGAATCAACATCCAGTTTGAGGAGGATGCCCTTTACGAGTTAGCGGTGAGGGCTTATGAGGAAAAAACAGGAGCGAGGGGGCTGGTCAGCGCCGTGGAGAAAGTGCTCCTCAAATTTGAGAAACGACTTCCCTCAACCGATATTCGCCAATTCGTTGTCACCCGCGAAGTAGTCAAAAATCCGGAACAGGAGCTGGAACGATTGCTCCAGGATCCCATGCATCCCGATAGGCTGGCCAAGTTTGAGAAGCTTCTTTCACGGGAGAAGAGGGAGTTAAGGGAGTCGATCCTGAACAGGGAAGGGGAGTTTCGCAAACGTTACGGAATTGCCTTTCCGGAGAGCCGAATCGATCTGATCGCCCGCCGAATGGTCAATAAGGGTTACGATGTCAACACCGTTTTTGAAGAGGTGGTGGAGGTTCAGCGACAGGTCGAGGAGTTTGAGAAAGACTTCCAGCAGAGAAATGGAATCCGGCTCCAGTTTGACGGAGAAGCGGTCGATCGAATAACGGAAATGGCGCTCGAAGAAAATATGAAGGGAGAGATGGTTTGCTTCCGTCTGTTAAAGGATTATGAGCACGGGATGAAACTGATCCGGGACAGAATGGGCCGGAAGGAGTTTGTGATTACGAAGGAAGCGATCGACGACCCGGAAGGATATCTCAATCGGGTCATCCAGGAGGTCTATAGCAGACGGTTCGATTTAGAGGCCGAGGGTAACGGATAATGGCGAACAGAGATTATTATGAAATTTTAGGTGTCAGCAAGAACGCCAGTGACGAAGAGATGAAGCGGGCTTACCGGAAACTGGCGATGAAATACCATCCGGACCGGAATCCGAACAAGAAGGATGCAGAGGAACGCTTCAAGGAGATCAACGAGGCCTATGCGGTTCTGAGTGACAAGGAGAAACGAAAGCAGTACGATACCTTTGGCGCCGATGGATTCCGTCAGCGATTCACCCAGGAGGACATTTTCCGGGGATTCGATTTTGATGAGATTCTTTCGGGCCTCTTTGGCGGAAGGGGGCGGCGGGAGTTCAAATTCGGAGGAGGAAGGGGCGGCGTCGATTTCGGGGATATTTTCGGCGGTTCATACGGCTACCAGGATATGGGCCGGATGGGCCAGAGGGGAGAAGACGTCCTTTATGAGTTGACGATCTCTCTTGAAGAGGCGGCTTCAGGCGGAGAGAAGAGGATTTCCTATCGCAAGGATGGCAAAGTGGAAGAAGTTTCCGTAAAGATCCCGAAGGGAATACCGGCAGGGAAGAAACTGAGGCTCGCCGGGAAAGGAATGGAAGGGAAAAAAGGCGGGCCTCCGGGCGATCTCTACCTGCAGATATCCATCCAGGAGCACCCCATCTTTACCCGGGAGGAGGATGACCTTATTGTGGAGAAAGAGGTCAGCCTTTCAGAAGCCGTTCTTGGAAACTCCGTTGAAGTTCCCACCCTTGAAGGGACAAAAAAAATCAAGGTTCCCCCGGGCACCCAGAGCCATACGAAGATGCGTTTGAAAGGGCTTGGTCTTCCCCACTTTCAGAAAGAGGGCAGGGGAGATGAATATGTGAAGGTGATTGTGAAGATTCCAAAAAGGGTGTCAGAAAAAGCAAAAAGTCTGATCCAGGAGCTTGCCAAAGAAGGCATCTAAATTCGCCATTTCCAATTTTCAATTCTTAACTCTCAACTCATAACTCTTAACCCATCTTGTACCTGCGTTGACTTTTCCAGTTATCTGTTATAAATAAACCCGAAAGAGTCCGTTATCTGAACCAGGAGGAAAAGGATTATGACGGAGAAGACCTATGAAGAGGTGTCTGTTGAGAAGTTGCGCTGGCGGTGCGATCCCAATTCATTCCCAATGGAAACCACCGAAGCGATTGAGCCCTGTCAGGAGATCATCGGTCAGGAAAGAGCCCTGGAGGCGATCCGGGTTGGTCTGGAAATCGAGAGCATCGGATACAATATCTTTGTGACCGGACTGGCAGGCACAGGCCGCTTCACTACGATCAAAGCGGTCTTTGAAGAGATGGATGTAAAAGGGAAAATTCCCAATGACCTCTGCTATGTCAACAACTTCAAGAACCCGGATATGCCCCATATGCTCAGCCTTCCAGCGGGGCAGGGAAATGGTTTCAAAAAAGAGATGGAGACCCTGATCGAAACCTTGAAGAAGAAGGTCCCCCTCATCTTTGAGAACGAGAACTACCTCAATAAGAAGAAAGAGCTGGTTGAGGGATTTCGGAACAGGCAGGCAGAGATGTTCCGGGAGTTTGAAAAGAAGGTGAACAAGGAGGGTTTCGCCCTCGTTCAGATCCAGATGGGGCCCTATTCCCGTCCGGGTATTTTCCCGGTGGTGGAGGGGAATCCCGTCAACATTGAGCAGTTAGAAACGATGGTGGAAGAGAATAAATTCTCCAGAGAGGAGCTCGAGAGAATTAAGGGAAAGCAGGCCGAGATGGTCAACGCATTGGAGGATATCTTTAAGGATACCCGGAAATCGGAGAAGGAGATCAAGGATGAATTATCCGCTCTGGATACGCAAATGATCTCTCCGGCCGTCAAAGACTCCATTACAGACATTAAGGAAAGGTTTAATTACGAAAAGATTCATCACTACCTGGACGGGGTCCAGGAGGATATTGTGGCCAATTTTCATCGTTTCAGGGAGAAAGAGGAGTCTCCCCCTTCACCCATTCCGGGGTTGGTTTTGCCTCAGCCGGCGGATACATTCGCCGAATATCAGGTCAATGTCCTGGTCGATAATTCTGAGACCAAGGGGGCGCCCATCATCGTGGAGATGACGCCAAATTACCGCAACCTTTTCGGCACGATCGAGAGAGTAGTTGATCGCTCCGGAGTCTGGAAGACCGACTTCACCCATATCAAAGCAGGGTCATTTCTGAGGGCGAATGGCGGGTATCTGGTCTTCAATGCGCTGGACGGCCTTGTGGAACCAGGGGTCTGGCCCGCCTTGAAGCGGACATTGAAGAATCAGGTGATGGAGGTTCAGACTTTCGATCCCTTCTATTTCTTTGCCACCACTGCGCTCAAGCCGGAGCCCATCGAGTGCAATACGAAGGTCATCATGATCGGCGACACCCATCTCTATCACCTCCTTTTCAATATGGACGATGACTTTAAAAAGATTTTTAAGATCAAGGCGGACTTCGATTCGGTCACCGGCAAGGATGAAGATAAAGTCCGGCAGTACGCCTCCTTCATCCGGAAAGTCTGCGATGAAGAAAAATTGAGGCCCTTTGATCGAACGGGTGTGGCAGCGGTTGTGGAGCATGGGGTGAGAATTGCAGGAAGGCAGAAAAAACTCTCCACACGATTCCACCTCATTGCCGATCTCCTGAGAGAGGCCAACTACTGGGCCGGGAAAAACGGTTCTCCGGTGGTCAAAGAGGCCCATGTGGATAAGGCCATTGAGAAAAAGGCTTATCGTTTGAATCTTGTGGAGGAGAAGATTCAGGAGATGATTGATGACGGGACGATCCTGATTGATTCCGATGGAATGGTCGCGGGACAGGTCAATGGCCTCTCTGTCTATAACCTGGGAGATTACGCCTTCGGGAAACCCTCACGGATTACCGTCAAGACCTCCCTGGGAAAGGCCGGCATTATTAATATCGAGAGGGAAGTGGAGATGAGCGGTCCCATCCATAATAAAGGGGTCTATATCCTTTCGGGATACCTCCGGGACAGATATGCTCAGGACAAACCGATCACCATGAGCGCCAGCATCTGTTTTGAACAGTCTTACAGCGGAGTGGAAGGCGACAGCGCCTCCTCCACGGAACTCTATGGACTTCTTTCGAGCCTTTCCGGCCTTCCTCTCCGGCAGGATATTGCCGTGACGGGTTCGGTCAATCAGAAAGGAGAGGTTCAACCCATCGGCGGGGTGAATGAGAAGATCGAAGGGTTTTTTGAAGTTTGCAAGGCAAAAGGTTTAACAGGAAAGCAGGGCGTGATGATCCCTCACCTCAATATCGATGATTTAATGTTGAGAAAGGATGTGGTGCAGGCGGTCCAGGAAGGGAAGTTTTGTGTCTATCCGGTGAAGACCATCGATCAGGGAATTGCGATCCTCACCGGTGTGGAGGCGGGCGAACGGCTGGAGGACGGACGTTTTAAAGAAGGAACGGTCAATGACCTGGTGGACAGAAAACTTCAGGAATTGGGAAAGAAGATCAAAGAGTATGAGGGAGGCGGAGAGGAAAACAAGGAGAAGAAGAAAAAGAGAGGGAAAGCTGCCTGCAATGGATAGAATCGTTCTCGATCAAAAGGTTGTCATCGGGGAAGAAGTGATCCTCGAAGGGCCTCCTCTGGAGGCCCTTCGCTTTCAGGGGGGCCGTGTGGGCAGCATCCTCACCCTGACCGATTCTGAAGGGAAGGACTTCAGGGGGAGAGTTCTTCGACTCTCCGGAAAAAAGGCTTCTGTTCTCACCTTTGAAACTTTTCAATCCCCCACAGAATCACCTCTTGAAATTATCCTTCTTCAAGCACTCCCGGAAAAGGAGAGGATGGAACTGATCATCCAGAAGGCAACCGAGCTGGGTGTTTCAACGATCGTCCCTTTTAAGTCCGAGAAGTCTATTTCACTGGAGGAGAGGGAGACTAAACAAAAGAAGGCTCACCGTTGGCAGGAAATTGCCATCAAGGCGGTCCAGCAGTCGAGAAGAGCAGGGGTGCCCAAAATAGAGAATTATCGGTCCATTGAAGAAGCGCTCGGATATTGCCGTGAAGAAGGATTGAAGATCCTCCTCTGGGAGAAAGAGGGTGAAAGCCTCAGAGATGTCCTAAAAAGATTTTCCACATTACATCCCCCCTTTGGAAAAGAGGGGGAGGGGGGATTTAAGACTAATCACCCGGGAAGAGTCTACATTATGACCGGGCCCGAAGGGGGATTTTCCGGAGAGGAAGTGACATTGGCCAAAAACCAAGGATTCATACCCGTTAAACTGGGCCAACGAATTTTAAGAACCGAGACCACCGCTATCACTCTGGTTGGAATTCTACAATACGAACTGGGTGACCTTGGTTAATTTTCAATATATACCCATCCTCCTATCCCGTCAAACCCCGGATTCTTCTGCAATGGGTCATTGACAGGCCCCGTTTAATTTGTTAACTTTTATTAATATAAAGGTTAACAATTAATGTTCAAGGAGCTTTCTATGCCCGTTGAAAAGCTGAGATGGATCGTTCTTTCCTCCCTGATGGCAGGTCTGATGGCCGTAGGAGCCTACATCCATGTGCCGATCGGACCTGTTCCCATCGTTCTGACAAACCTCTTTGTCCTTCTTGCAGGTCTTCTTCTAGGGAGCCGCTGGGGGACCGCCAGCGCAGGCCTCTATCTCTTTGTGGGAGCCATTGGCGTGCCCGTCTTTTATGGCGGCAAAGGAGGGCTGGCCCATCTATTGGGCCCAACCGGAGGTTACCTCTTCGGATTTGTTCTCTGTGCCTGGATCACTGGTTTCATCTCCGAACGATTCCGCTACTCTATGATTGGAGGGGTTATCGGGGTCATCATCGGATCGCTCGCCGTCTACGGCCTTGGAGTTCCATGGCTTAAGATGATCACCAAAATGTCGTGGAACAAGGCATGGATGATCGGGATGTTTCCCTTTCTTATTGGAGATGCACTGAAGGCCGCAGTTGCCATCATTCTGGCCCGTGCCGTTAGGCCTATGTTGAATCGTCAACACATGAACGAATAGTTCGAATGATAACGAATTTTACGAATGCAAAGAACTTTCGATTCACTCGCTGTCATTCGTTATATTCGTTTAGCAGTTCATATGATCAAAATCCAAAACCTCCACCACCGCTATCCCGATGGGACCTATGCTTTGAGAGGAATTGATCTCGCTATCTCTAAAGGTGAATTTCTCCTCATCTGTGGACCCAATGGAAGCGGTAAAACGACCCTGCTCCGGATTATAAGCGGTCTTCTGAAACCTTCGGACGGATCCATTCTAATCAATGGCTATGATTCCGCGAACGATTCTCGCAAGGTCAGACAGAACGTGGGAATGGTTTTTCAGGACCCGGACAGTCAGATCATAGGAGAGACGGTGCGAGAAGATGTGGCTTTCGGCCCTGAAAACCTGGGGATCTCTTTAAAGGAGATCAACGAGCGGGTGGATTGGGCAATCGAGAAGATGGGTCTTCAGGGTCTTTCAGAAAAACCCTGTTACTTGCTCTCTGGAGGAGAAAAGAGACGTCTTGCCATTGCCGGCGTAATGGCGATGAAACCGGAGGTGATCCTCTTCGATGAACCCTTTTCCCATCTCGATTATCCTGGCATTCAAGAAGTCCTGAGATATATGATCCAGTTACATCAGGAAGGACACACCTTAATCGTGACCACTCACGATGTCGAAAAGGTGATTGCACATGTCAATCGAATGGCGATCCTGCAAGGAGGAGAAATCAAAGCCGCGGGTCTGCCCGAAAGTCTTGTAAAGGAGCTTCCACGGTTTGGAGTTCGACCACCCTGTTATGTACTCCTCGGAAGGGAAAAGATGACATGGCTCGAATAGCTCTTCACTACCTCCCCGGAGATTCCCCTCTTCACCGCTGGGATGCCCGATGTAAATTTTTCGGACTCCTGATGGTCACGGCAACCCTTGTTCAGACAAGCATCTCTTGGTTCATCTTCGATTCGATTCTTCTTTTTAGCCTCTTCTTCTTTTCTCGATTACCTCTGAAAAATATTCTACGTGATTTAAACAGCTGGATGATCTTATTATTCGTCCTATTTCTCTTTCAGGTCGTCCTCACGCCAGGAGACCGTTTTCCTTCTCTTTCCTGGCTCCCCATCAGTAAAGACGGACTCCTCCTGGGAAGCCTGACCTGCTGGCGATTGGGGCTGATTCTCGGTTATGCCGTCCTTTTCACTGCCGTGACCCGTCCCCGAGATCTTCGTGATGCCTTGATCTGGATTTTAAAACCTATTCCAATGCTACCTGAAAGACGAATCGGATTGATGGTCTCCCTCACGCTTAGGTTCTTCTCACGAATTTTGGATCACGCAGAGGAGGTCCGCCTGGCTCACAGGGCACGATTAGGAGATCGCAATAAAAACCCATTTCGTAAAGCGAAATTTCTCGCTTTGCCGATTCTTCGTCGCTCCATATTGCAGGCAGAAGAGGTTACCCTTGCCCTTGTTTCAAGAGGCTTTCGTGAGGACATACCCCTTCGCCTTTCAAAAATACCTCTCCCTCACCTGATTAGTCTCGTCATCTTTTTTGGGATTTTAATAGGGGTGTGGTTTCTTGTTTAATGTGGTTAGGAGGAATGGAGCGATGGAATGCCCTAAAATTTCATTCTGGGTTGCGCCAGGGAGAACGAGGCGGGAATCTCTTGAACTCCTCTTAAATGATAAAAACGTTCAATTTCAACATGAATCGCTTATTCTCTTTTAAACAGGTTCAAGCTTCGGCGTGAGAAATGAGAAGAAACCTTCCTTCTCATTCTCCCGCTCAATCTTTCCAAACGCACACTGCACGGCGGAACGGATCTCTTCGAGATCAATCGGCTTCATGGCCTGATAGAAGATGCCTGCCCCCCGAAGCCGTC
>VGSS01000014.1 GCA_016874935.1 Deltaproteobacteria bacterium
TGACCCCTATTAGCTGTTATTTTTGATTCACAATGGAGAGGAAAACTTCTTATCCCCATGATATCCCTCATATGCTCATACCCACCCATCAATCCACTCACGCAAACACCTCTCCACAAGGATGAATTTACCTTGAGAATAATCATACTCCTTGTATCTCGCCATATCCCTCCCCTTTCTGATAAGCGGTCTCTTGGAATCTTACGAATAAAGATATGGCGATATTATCACGTTTTAAGGACTTTTTCTACAGATTCAACGATTGAGGTCAGCGGTGGCTGCAAGCCATCCGCTGGAGTGATTTGATTGTGTTAGATCAACAGCGAATATTTAGCCCCAGAGATTCCACGCCAATGTATTTCATGACCTCATCATGGTTCTTTATTTCTTTCATAAGCCTATCATAAGTTTGTTGGGTTTCAGGTGGATTCTGACCTTGGATTTGGTTATTGATTGCTTCAAACACAGCTTCTCCTGCAAAATTCAAATCTTTTGAAGACATTTTACCTCCGGACTAATTACTCCGAACTCCTAACTTCTTTTTTTTATCCCCAACTCAAATCAAAGGCATCCCTGATTAGTTCGATCTCTTCTTCTTTTTGCCTGAGGAGAATGGCTACGACATCAAACCTTGCCTTCACATCCTTGAGTCGCTTCTCATTTAAATAGTTCAGGGCAACTCTTGAAAGCTGCTTTTGTTTCCGAGAGTTGACAGCCAGCTGAGGGGGGCCAAATTCTGTCGAGGTTCGAGTTTTCACTTCGATAAAGACCAGAGTATCTTTTTCTTTGCCAATAATGTCCATCTCCCCCATTTTACAGATATAATTTTTTTCAAGGATGCGATAACCGTTCTTTTTTAAAAAACGGAGGGCTATCTCTTCACCCTTCTTGCCCAGCTCTTTTTTCTGCATTGCTTTGTAACCCAATGCGGGACAGGAATGTCCCGCCTATCAAACTGGTTCTTTTTTCTTAAAGATTTCTTCCCTCCATCTCCCTATCTCTTTGTCCGTGTTTTCATTCCGCATTCCGTAATCCGAAATCCGCAATTGGTTCTTCTACCCCCATTTTCCCATCATAAATATTCCTTTACGCCTCGGAAGGTCTTCCGGTGGAGTTCGCAGATGCCGAATGTCTCAATGGCCTTCCGGTGCTCCTTTGTTCCATAACCCTTATGTTTCGCAAAATTATACTGCGGGTATTTTTGATGGCACTCCAGCATCATACGGTCCCGGGTTACCTTGGCCACAATGGATGCCGCCGCAATGGAGTTGCAAATCTGGTCTCCTTTGCGGATAGGCTTCTGGGGTACGGGAAAATGGAGGGGCTGATTTCCATCGATCAGAATAAAATCGGGGGATAAGGGAAGACTCTCAACAGCCAGGACCATCGCTTTCAAAGTGGCCTGGAGGATATTGAGGAGATCGATCTCTTCCTGACGGACTGTTCCGATGCCCACTGATAGAGCTTTTGCAAGGATAACTTTGCATAGTTCCTCTCTTTTTCTGGAAGGAATCTGTTTGGAGTCGAAGAGCTTCTGACCGATACCTTCTTCCGGAAGGATGACAGCCGCGGCCACGACAGGCCCGGCGAGAGGACCTCTTCCCACCTCATCCACACCGGCAATCCGCTGGTAGCCCTGCCCACGGTACATCTTTTCGAAGTAGTCCATCGGCTGAGCGGGAAGAGAAGGAAAAAGCATCAGAATTCCATCTGGAATGATGCGTTGCTGGAATAATGGACCCAATATTCCATTCTTCCAGCATTCCAGTATTCCAATATTTTACTGGGTGGCTTGTTTTTTTTCGCCTTTGATCCTGGCCGCCTTGCCTTTCAGGCCTCTCAGATAGAAGAGCTTGGCCCGTCTCACCTTCCCTCGGCTCATCACATCGATCCGATCAATTCTGGGAGAATGCATGGCAAAGATTCTCTCCACCCCTATCCCATAGGAGATCTTCCTGACGGTGAAGGTCGACCGGATTCCTCCGGCCCTTTTGCGAATGACCACTCCTTCAAAGGGCTGTATTCTCTCTTTTTCTCCCTCGATGATTTTCACGTGGACCCGGATCGTATCACCCACCTTGAATGGGGTGAGGTCCGTTCGTAACTGTTCCCTTTCAATTATCTCTAACGGATTCATCTTACTCTCCCTTCTGTTCGATTGCGGAATGTGGAATGCGGAGTGCAGAATAGAAGATCTTAAAACCAGGTTATTAAAAATTCCGCATTCCGAATTCCGAATTCCGAAATTATTCGATGCGTTCCCCTAACAGCCGATCCAGGATGATGGCAACGGCTGAACGAACTGAGAGGTGATTATAACCTTTTCCTTCGATCGGTGCCAATACATAATCTGAACTCCCTTTAACCTCCTGGGTCAAACCCCACCCGGTCCCGAACAGGAGGAAAAACGGAGTTTCCCGATCTTTTAGAAGTCTCCGCAAGTCTCCATAACCGATGCAATCAGGGTGAGGAGAGGCTCCTGTCGCCACTCTCTTGGCTTTCTTCTGATGGAGGCGTGAAATTTCCTGATCCGCCTCATCAATGCTCCGGGACATCCGGACGAGGGAGAGGGATTCCTTTCTCGTGGGATTATACACTGAGCCTGCCCCCTGACTCCAGTGGCTGATGATCCTCTCAACCAACTCCACCTGGCTTTCAAGGGGAGTGATGATGAAAAAACCTCCCAGCCCGAATGTCCGCGCACAGCGGGAAATATCGTGAATATCGAAGTTGGTCACAGCGGTCGTGACCACCTCTCTTCTCCTGTCATAGACAGGATGGTGAACCAATCCGATGTAGAGGTTAGAGGCCATATCCTACAAAAAAATTCAAACGGTAAGGGTTACGAGGTCCGCCCTGCACCATATTAGGTTCAGGGCCCGTATTGTTAATAAGAGGTAACGTTTATCGTCTCTTAATTCTTTCCACGTAATCGTAACCCCCCTTCATCCCCCCTTAACTTAAGGGGGGAATATAGGGGGGGTATCAATTTTCATGTTTCGATGGTGCTCCGCTGTCACTAAACACTCTTCTTTGATATCTCCTCCAAAATCCTTTTATCTTCCTCAGAAAGAGAAGCTTTACTTAACAGGTCCGGCCTCCTCATCTGCGTTCTCCTCAGAGCCTCCCTCCTTCTCCAGAGAGAGATCGCCTGATGGTTTCCCGAAAGGAGGGCTTCGGGAACCCCATGCCCTCTGAAACTTGCAGGCCGGGTATACTGGGGATATTCCAGCAAAGAGTCAAAGAAGGAATCTTCCTCCGCCGACCGGTCCGATCCTAAGACTCCGGGCAGAAACCTTGAGACCGCATCGATCAGAACCATGGCGGCCAGTTCTCCTCCGGTCAGAACATAATCCCCTATCGATATCTCCTCATCGACGAAGAGTTCCCTCACCCTCTCATCCACTCCTTCATACCTGCCGCAGAGAAGGATCAGATGGGATCGGGAAGAGAGTTGCCTGGCCATCTCCTGATTCAACGGTTTTCCTTCGGGGGTTAGATAGATTGTCCTGACCGATGGATCTTCTGATTTCACTTGTTCAATAGCCCGGGCAATGGGTTCCACTTTCATCACCATCCCCTGCCCTCCGCCATAGGGAGCATCATCGACGATCCGGTGCTTATCAAGGGTAAAGTCCCGGATGTTGATCGTTCTCACCTCAATCAGTTTTTTTTCAATCGCTTTGGCCAGAATGCTCTCCTGAAATGGAGAAGAAAACATCTCCGGGAAAAGGGTGAGGATGTCAAATCTCATCTTCCTCCTCCCACAATCCTTCCATCCGGACCACCCTCATCACCCTTCTTTGACGGTCAATGTTCTGGATCACCCCTTCGGTTGCCGGCAGAAAGATCTCCCCTCTCTTTCCCTCGACGACATAGACATCATGGGATCCCGTTGGAAAGATCTTCTTCACCGTCCCGATCCTTCTGCCTTTCTCTGTCTCCACCACCATCCCCAGGATCTCGAACCAGTAATACTCTCCTTCTTCCGGCTCCGGGAGATCTTCTCTGCGGACAAGGATCTCCTTACCGATGAGACCCTCCGTCTCTTCGATCCTTTCGATCCCTTTTAATCTTAGGATGAGGCGTGGTGGTTGAGGGGTGACTTCCAGGACTTCAAAGGATTCCGGTTTCCCTAAGTTGTCCTTGATGAAAATCTTCTGATAAAGGAGAAAACGATCGATATCCTCCCCGAAATAATCTACCTTAATCTTCCCCCTGACCCCATGGGGCTTCACCACCCTCCCGATTGGGCAAAAAGCTTGCTCCATGGGTCGCTATTCGATGATTTCCAGGACAGAGCGTTTACCCAGATTGGCAGAAGCCGCCCCAAGAATCACACGGATGGCCCTTGCCGTTCTGCCCTGTTTTCCGATCACCTTCCCCAGATCATCCTTTGCTACGGAGAGTTCGATGACCGAGGTCCTCTCCCCTTCGACTTCAGAAACCCTGACCTGCTCCGGATGGTCGACCAATGCCTTGGCGATAAACTCAATCAACTCCTTCGTCGTCATCATCCCACCTCCAATACGAGCAACCGCTCTCGGAGAGATCCTTGGAAATCAATCCTGGGAGAAAAGGCAATCTACCCTTTTTTACTCTCCGCCAACTTCTTCGTCACACCCGATCGAATAAGAAGCTGACGGACGGTCGGGGTGGGCTGGGCTCCCTTTTTCAGCCAGCCTATCGCCTTCTCTTCCTTAATTCGGACTTCTGCCGGATCTTTCCCGGGATCGTAAATCCCTACCTGTTCGATAAACCTTCCATCTCTCGGAGAACGGCGGTCTGCAACCACAATTCGATAAAAAGGCTTCTTCTTCCCACCAAATCTCATCAATCTCATTGATGCAGCCATATTGCTTTGATCACCTCCTTCTTTTAAACATAAAATACGAATTTCGAATATCGAAATCCGAAACAAACCCAAAATAAAAATTTCAAAGCCTAAAACTTTTTTATTTATTTAGGTCATTTGTGATTTGAAAATTCGTGCTTGTTTTGAATTAGTCCTGCTGGACGCTCCGCCCGGATTTCGTATTCCGAATTTTAACAGAAACATTACCTCATCAAGAAAAGAACGGAACCTGTCCTCTTCCCAGTCCTTTGCCGCCCATCTTTGAAAACTGTTTCATCATCTTTCGGGCCTGGGCATACTGTTTTAAGAGCCGGTTGACTTCCTGAACGCTTGTCCCGCTTCCCGCTGCAATCCTCAATCGCCGGCTCCCGTTGATGATCGTGAAATTGGCCCTCTCCTTGAACGTCATCGAGTTGATGATGGCCTCCACTCTCCCCAGCTCCCTATCATCCACCTGGAGGCCTCCCATCCCTTTCATCTTCTTCGGAAGCCCGGGGATCATATTCAGAATCGATTCGAGCGATCCCATCTTTCGGACTTGCTGGAGCTGGTCCCGGAAATCCTCTAGCGTGAAAGAATCCTTTCGGATCTTCTTCTCTAATTCTCTGACCTTCTTCTCATCAAAGGTGGCCTCTGCCTTCTCGATCAGGGTCAGGACATCGCCCATGCCCAGAATTCTTGAAACCATCCGTTCGGGATGGAAGACTTCGAGGGCATCCAACTTCTCCCCTACGCCGATGAATTTAATGGGCCTCTGCGTCACCGCTTTGATCGAAAGGGCCGCTCCTCCCCGAGCGTCCCCGTCCATTTTGGTCAGGATGATTCCATCGATGCCCAGCCGCTCATTAAAACTCTTTGCGACATTGACCGCATCCTGCCCGGTCATAGCGTCAGCGACAAAAAGAACCTCTCTCGGTTTGATCTGTGTTTTGATTTCTCTAAGTTCAAGCATCAACGCCTCATCGATATGAAGCCTTCCAGCCGTATCGATGAGCATCAGATCGTATCCCCCTTTCAGGGCCGTATCACTTGCTTTTAGGCAGATATCGAGCGGCACCTGCGAGGGCCCGGGCCGGTAGAAATCGACCTTCAGATCTTCCCCTAACTTTTGCAACTGCTCGATGGCGGCCGGCCGGTAGACATCCGCTGGAACGAGGTAGGGTCGCTTCTTCATTCCCTGGAAGTGGCGGGCCAGTTTGGCCGCAGTGGTCGTTTTTCCACATCCGTGCAGGCCGACCAGCATGATCGGAACCGGAGGGCTCCCCGAAAGCTGAACCCTCTGCTCCTGGCCGCCCATCAGTGAAGTCATCTCCTCCTTCACGATCTTGATCAGTTGCTGTGCAGGGGTAAGGCTTGCCATCACTTCCTGGCCGATGGCTCTCCCCTGGACGGACTGGATAAAATCCTTCACCACCTTGAAATTGACATCGGCTTCGAGGAGGGCCACCCTCACCTCTTTGAGGGCCTCCTGAATGTTCTGCTCCGTTAACTTCCCATGACCTCGGAGTTTCTTAAAAACACCCTCTAATTTGGATGAAAGATTGTCAAACATGACCCATGCCCAAAGCTTGGTAAACGGCTTATTCTAATAATTTTTTCCCCGAATTGTCAAATTTCCCATTCGGAATATAAGCATCTCTTTTCCCGTGATAGAAATCCATGGGCATGCCAAATCCAGAGGGGCAGGCGGGCCAGCGGAGAAAGATTTAGGGCGGCACCGCTTAAGGATTGACTCCAGACGTTCCAAGACCAATAAAAACCTCATTTTCATTGACGACGAAAGTTTCCCATAAATGTCTAATGATCCGCAATCCTAAAGATTTCGGAGTCTGGTCCGCCTGCCCCTCTGGAGTCCATTTTGTCGTCACGGAATTGAAGATGCTTCCATTCGGGATTTTAGAATGGAATCTTTAATCTTATATCAGAAGAGGTCTGGCAGGCTTCAATGATTAAAAGGAGAAAGATCAGACCGAGGAGCCATCTTATCATTTCAGCTTTTCAAATTCCCCACCGGGAAGAACCCTCACCTTCCCTCTTCCTCCCGGCCCTCCTTTTACCTCTATACGATTCTTCGCAATATCGAAAATGATCTCATCTCCGGAGACCAAATTGTCGCCTTCCAACACTTTTGGGTTGCCGGTCAAAACCACCCTTTGATCCCGATTATAAAAGACCGCCTTCTGACAATTGGCGACACGAAGTCCTTGCTGAATCTTCACATTCCCTCCGGCCACCACCTTCTCAATCCCCTTGCCATCTTCAAAAACCAAGGCCTCGAGAGAATCGGAATAGATGACCATATCCTTCTGCCTAGCCATCACATTCCCCCTGAAGACGATCAGATTCTCTTTGGAAAAAGTCTCCACCCTGTCCGAAGTGATGTCTATCGGCTCGCCTGTGTCCCCCAATTTGATCTCCTTTGGCTCCGCAGGGGTCTCCTTTTTCAAAACCTCCCCCTCCTTCGTTGCCGGGGGCGGTAATGCTGCAATCTTTTTCTCCTTCTCTTTTGCTTTTTCCACCTCTTTCTTCTGAGGTTTTTCCTCCCTCACCTTTTCCTTTTCCTTCGGTGCCTCCCTGATCTCAGGTGCTGCAGGAAGAGGCGGCAGCCCCGCCATCCGCTTTTCATCCTCTCGTTTCGCCTCGACCTTTAATTCTTCCTTTGGAGGAGGCAAGGGGAAGGGGGGCGGAGTTACTTTCCTGGTCTCTTCTTTTGGAACCGCCGGCTCGTCCGGCTTTTCAGCGGGAGGAGGGACAACCTTTTTCTCTTCCCTCCTAAACTCGATCTTATCATCTTTCTTATCATCTTTCAGTAAAACCGGGCGTCTTCTCTCTTCATCGAATTTGGCCAGAGCAACTGTTTCAGCCTCTCCCTCTTTCGCATCTGCTTTCTTCTTTGGTTCTTTGGCTTTTGCCTTGCGAATGACGGTTTTTTCCTTTATGCCCTGATCCAGGATCGATTTGGCTTCCCTGTAATGGGAACTCTTCGGATATTCGTTGACAATCCTCGCAAAGGCCTCTCTGGCCTTCTCCCATTGATCGAGCTCGAGGCAGCTCTTCCCTAAAAGATAAAGCGCCTTATCCTCTTCAGCCCTCTTCGGGAACTTCTCCAGTAATCCTTCGAACCTGGAGGCGGCCGCCAGATATTTTCCCTTTTTGTAATAAAAATTTCCGATATAGAACTCATGGTCAGCCAACTGCTTCTTGCAAATCTCAATCTTTTCTTTAGCCTTGTCGGTAAAGAAGCTCTGAGGAGTGCTACTCACCAGGTATTCAAAATTGGAGAGGGCCTTTTGGGTGGAGGTCTGGTCCCGGTCGTGGGTGCGCATCTGGCTGAAATGGGCCATTCCGATCTGATATTGAACATAAGGGATTTCTTCATGGGTGGGACGGGTCTTCTTGAACTCCTCATAGGCTGCAATGGCTTCCACATAATCCTTCTTAAAAAAGTGACAATCTCCAACCTTCACCTCTGCCCACTGGGTATGAGGCGGGCTATCCGGAAAGTTGGACTTGATCTGTTCAAAAATCTTTAAGGCTTCGGAATAGTCCCTCTTATTGAACCGCTCCAATCCCTGCCGGTAGAGGACCTCCGGATCTCCCTTGATCGTTTTGATATCCTTTCCTTTCCCGGCGCATCCGTTCAAAAGGGAGAAGAGAACGAAAAGGAGAAGGAATGTTTGAATAACAGGATTCTTTTTCATCGGACCTGCTTTTTAAAAAGTGCCTATAATTATGATAGGAAGGGGGGGTGATGTCAATAAGAGGAAACCTATTTTTCTTTCAAGTCTGCGAAGGCTTAAAAGCCGAAGAGATTAAGAATGTATTGCCCTCTTTCAAGATCCATTTTCAGTTTCCACTTCCTTTAAAAAACTTTCAATCTGGGTTTTGAGTTTTGGCATCTTGTCTTTTATAATAGACCATACGATTTCCCACTTCACGCCAAATAAATGTGAAGCCTCCGATGATAGGCATTAGCAGGCATGGGTTCGTTTGAAAAACTAACTCGATAAGAGTCGAAGTGGCAGGGCCGAGTCCTTGGATGCTAATAGCGTTGGAGGCAGAAGAGAAGAACTTATTGCTGCCAGGGAGTTTGTATTGAAGAAGATCCCAAAGCTCCCCCGGCCCTAATGGGTCCGGGCCGGGTGCTTTGACCTTCACCGAAACCTGAGTAATTGTCCCATCGGGAGCTGGGTTGAGCAAGGCAAAACGGTCTGTCGATTCAAAAGGATCTGGTAGGATTATAAGGCAATGAGAAGGAGTAATGAGACATAAAAGCAAAAATAAAAATACCCCAAATGGAATGTTTTTTTACTATGTTGAAAAAATCCATGATACTTACCCCCCATAATGGCTCAATTTAGATGAAAAACGATTACCCATCCAGAATCTCGCGGACCTTTCTCGCAAGTTCCATGGGCGAGAAGGGTTTCTGTAAAAAAGGTGTTCCGGGTTTGAGGGAGGCCTGATAGATCATGATCCCATCGGTGTATCCAGAGATAAAAAGGATTCTGGTATCAGGATGAAGGAGTTTGAACTGTTCAACCAGTTCTTTTCCTCCCATTTGTGGCATCACCAGATCGGTGAGCACGAGGTGTATCTTCTTATGGGTGGGCTCACGGGCCAATCTCATTGCTTCATCCCCATTGGCCGCCTCCAATACCGTGTAACCCTGATCACGCAAAACTCTGGCTGCGAGGCTCCGTAACGATTCATCATCTTCCACCAAAAGGATGGTTTCGTCTCCTTGCGGGAAATCGCCTGTCTCCTCCTGGCGGGAGAGGTCATCTGCTTCTTCATCCACACATGGCAAATAGATTTTAAATGTCGTCCCCTGCTTGGGTTCACTGTAGACCCAGACATAACCTCCGCTCTGCTTCACAATGCCATAAACCATAGAAAGCCCAAGCCCTGTCCCCCGCCCCTTTCCCTTGGTCGTAAAGAATGGATCAAAGATCCTCTCTTTGACTTCCGGCGACATACCGCATCCCGTATCGGTCACGGAGAGCAGGATATAACGGCCCAGTATCACATTGAAATGAGATTGAGCATAGGTTTCATCCAGTTCAACATTGTGAGTTTCAATGATGAGTTTCCCGCCATTGGGCATAGCATCTCTCGCATTGACGACCAGATTGAGGATGGCCTGTTCGATCTGGCCTGGGTCGGTCTTCACCCTTCCCAGATCTTCAGCCGGGCGGGTAATCAGTTCAATATCCTCTCCAATGATCCGGCCCAACATCTTTCCCAGACCCTTCAGGAGTTGGTTCAGGTCGAGCACTTTCATATCCATCACCTGGCGCCGGCTGAAGGCCAGGAGTCGTTGGGTTAGCTCCGCTGCCCGATCCGTCGTTCTCCTGATTTCTTCTAAATTCCTTCTTAATGGATGATCTTCGCTGATTTCAAGCAGGGAGAGCTGGCTATAACCACTGAGGATGGTGAAGAGGTTATTTAAATCATGAGCGATGCCGCCTGCGAGCTGGCCCACCGTCTCCATTTTCTGGGATTGAAGAAACTGCGTTTCCAGTTGCTTCCATGCGGTGGTATCCTCGATCATGTGGATGGTGTATGGAGGGACCTCTCTCAACCCGGTCGCGAGAGAGACATTCAGGCGAGCCCAGACGACTTCTCCATCTTTCCGAATGTAACGTTTCTCTATTTGATAATGTTCTTTTTCGCCCGCAATAAGTTTTTTGAGAAGATCCAGATCCTGGGAGGCATCCTCCGGGTGAGCGAATTCATTCAAAACTTTGCCGTAAAGTTCTTCCACCCTGTAGCCTAACATTTTTTGAAGGGCCTGATTGCTCTCCATGACCCGCCCATCTGTATTGACGAGAGCGATGCCGATGGCCATCCCTTCAAAAATGGTTTGAAATTTCGCCTCGCTCTTCTGAATCGCTTCTTTGATCCGCATAAGTTCTGAGATATCAAACATGAAACCCCTGATGAAACAGGGATGGCCGGATTCATCCCTCACCACTGTCCCTTCATCGCGCACCCAGACGATATGACCATCACGGGCGATCAAGCGATATTCGGATCGAAACGGTTGGCCATTATTATGGCTCTTGTAAAATTCCATTAAAATACGCTTTCTGTCATCAGGATAGATCTGCCTGAACCAGAGCTGGGGATCGGTTAACCATTCAGAGGACGGAAAACCCAGCATGGTCTCTATCTGGGGACTGATGTAGAGTCGACCTCCCGTCTCATCAAGGGGGGTGATGTAAGTGACTGCTGGAATCTGTTCCAACAGAGTCCGGTAATCGATTCCAGAATTTGGAGGAAGTCCTTTCTCCTCTTCCAATTCTTCTTTCTTCTTTACAAAACGATCCCTTTTCCCTGCGCCCTGTTGTAGCTTCATCCCAACCTTCCCCTTCCTCAGCCATTAAGAGAGGATCTGTGAGGCAATCCTCTCCACCTCAACGATATTGAGAGGCTTCGTCAGGAAATCAATGGCTCCCAGGGATTTCGCTTCTCTCTCTATCTCATCCCGTTGTGTGGCCGTGATGATGACGACCTCCACTTGCTTCTGATCTTTCCGAAGCTTTTTCAGCACATCCATTCCGTCCAGGCCGGGCATTTTGATATCTAAAAACACCAGACGAGGCGGTTTAGTTTCGATAATCCTCAGGGCCTCATAACCGTTATCTGTCATGACGAGATTGTAGCGGTCGCCCAGCAGGACTTCGAAGGAGTCCAAAATCCCCTGATCATCATCCACCACTAAAATTCGTTTTGAAAGGTGTTCCATTTTTCCCCTCCTCAATTAAAAACATCTTACTTTTCCCCTTTCCCTAACCTGGTTCGGGTTGAGGATAGGAAGATTCATTTCTCCCTATCAAGGCATTTAGCAAATAGAATGCCAAAGGACTTTCAAACTCACCAAAAATAAATCACCTTAAATTTTAATGGGTTATAAGCAGGTAAGAAAATGAAGATACTAAGGGAAGGGCGTCTGGACTGCCAACGATTGTTGGCAATCTTAACTTTTGATTACAGGTAACATCAACACAAAAGTGGTCCCCGCTCCTTTTTCACTCATCACCTCAATCGTCCCCCGATGGTCTTCAATAATCTTATGGGTGAGGGCCATTCCGAGGCCAACGCCACGGTCCTTGGTTGTAAAGAAGGGGTTAAAGAGGTTCTTCGATGTCTCCTCATCCATTCCGACTCCTGTATCCCTGAAGATGATTTGGAGCCCGGAGGAAGGTGAATCATGCTTGGAAGAGATGATCAGTGATCCGCCCTCCGGCATCGCCTGGATCGCATTGATGGCCAGGTTGGAGAAGGCGCGATAAAGCGTCTCTGAGTTTCCTTCGACAGGAGGAATGGTTCTGTCCAGATGATCTTCGAAACGGATCTGTTTCTTTTCCATCTCTTCACCATGAAGATCAATCACCTGAAGGATGAGATAGTTCACATCCAGGGCCACGAAGGGGTGCACTCTTCTCCTGGTCAATTCCAGTAGATCCTCTACCAATTGATTGATCCGGTCGATTTCTCTTGGAACCGTAGAATTAAATTTCTCCATAAAGGAGGGATTTTCAAGCTTTCTGGGAAGGAGCTGGACAAAGGTCTTGATTGCGGAGAGAGGGTTCTTCACCTCATGGGCTAACCCTGCCGAGAGGGTCCCGAGGGCGGCCAGCCGGTCTGCCTGTCGGAGTTTCTCCTCGAGGGCCTTGATCCCGGTGATATCCTGAAAGAGCACCAGGGCGCCGAGCTTCTTTCCTTTTCCATCGGTAAGCAAGGAAGTGCCGACAGTCAACCAGAGGCTTCCCTCATCTTTTTTCAACTCCATTTCCGAACGAAATACTCCTTCTTCACGGGATAGTGTCTCGATCATCATTCGATAAAGAGGATGATCTTCACTCAAAACTCGTTCCAACGGAAGGCCCACAATTTTCCCGCTTCTCTTTCCCAGGATGCGCTCAGCCATTTCATTGAGAGTAACGATCTTTTCTTCAAGATCGATGGTAATCAGCCCGTTGGTCATCGAGGACAGCACATTATCGGTATACGCCTTCAGGGATGTAATCTCACGAAGGCGGTTCTCCAGTTCGGTTTGATGGAGGCGGATTTGCTGGATCATATGGTTGAAGTTTTTCCCCAGTTCTTCGATTTCATCTCCGGTATGAATGTCTATGACCTGGTCGAGATCTCCTTTTGCAGCGGCGATGGTTGTTCCCACCAGATTGGAGATGGGTTGGGTGATTCGCCTGGCGAAGAAAATCGATCCAAGAATACCAAGGGCAATGGCGAAACCACCCAGAAAGAGGAGATTGAGACGTGTCTTTAAAATCTGACTGGACATCCCCTCCAACGAGAGACCAATCCGGATGGTTCCCCATTTTTCCTGTGACTCTTTGATGTAAACCGGGATGGAGATATCCAGGACCCTGACTTCTTTTTCTCCATAGAGAATCGGTTGAATCAATGGGGCCCTGGCTCGGGTCGCTTTCTGACTCACTTCGTCCGTGAGGATCATCCCCTGTTTCTCATCATGCTGACTGTAGGCGGCCACCTTGTCCTCTTTATCGTGGATGATGACATAGAGGACATCCTTCTCAAGGACAACTCTCTCCGCATTCTGCTTGAGGACAATATAGTTATAAGTGAGAAGAGCATTCGTGCTCACCGCGGCTAAATGCCCGGCGATGGTGATGCCCCGTTTCCGGGCTTCCTCATGAATCGTTTCAGACTGACGTTTTTCGACCAGAATGATGACCAGGGCCATGACGAGCAGGAGGATAATGGTGGAGTAAAAGATGAGTCTTGTCCGGAGACGAATGGATCGGGAATCTTTTCTGAAATCCATCACTTCTTCAGCCAGATCTTCTTCATCGGGATATAAGGACCGCCAAGGGCGCTCACCTCAACGCCCCTGACATAGGGCTGATAGACCATCTGGAAGAGATGGTTCACCATCGGCACAATGGGTGCATCATCGAGAATCATCTCCTCGATCTTTCGATACATCTCCATCCGCTTCAGATAATCCCTCTCTGCCCGTGCTCGATCCAGCAGCCGATCCACCTCCGGATTATGGTAATTTGTGTAGTTATATCTTGACTTTGAATGAAAGAGGGTCCAAAGAAAATTATCTGGGTCCGGAAAATCAGCATACCAGGCATACATGAACATTGGTGCCCTTTTTGACGAAAGGATTTCCTGAAACTTTGGCCATTGGGTTTCATACTTAATATTTAATTTGA
Source organism: Deltaproteobacteria bacterium (assembly GCA_016874935.1). Classification (GTDB taxonomy): domain Bacteria; phylum Desulfobacterota; class BSN033; order BSN033; family UBA1163; genus RBG-16-49-23. Next base: position 14,068 of record VGSS01000014.1, read on the forward strand.
TTCCGGTCTCAGAGAGATAGGTTTTCACCATCTCCAGTTCCTTCACCGCCAATTCAGCTTTAGCAGCCGACCAGAATTCAATTGGAGGTAACCCTTTCCCTTCTGGATAGCCCGCTTCCCTTAAGAGTTGTTTTGCCTTTTGGGGTTGATATCCAAAACTTCCTTTGATCGGAGTATAGCCTGGCATTCCTAATGGAATAATACGATCTGTAAGATGGGCCATCCTTTTTAGAATATCCCGGCCAATCAATTCTTTTGGAACAGAAGAATTGATTGCCTTCCTAATTTTTTCTATTTTTAGGGGCCCAATCTGCGTATTAAGACCGTAAAAGCGAAGGGACAGGATGGGTTTTTGGAGAAAGATATATTGTTTGGATTTTGAAATTTCCTCAACATCTCTGAAAGGAATGAACGAATCTTCTAATTCTCCATTTTTAAAAAGAATGAGTATTTCTTCACGGGGGCCACCATGGAAGATCTTAAAAATGACTTTATCGAGATAGGGCCTTCCTTCAAAATAGTCGGGATTGGCCTCAAGGACGATTTCCTCTCCTTCTTTCATCGAAACGAATTTAAATGGCCCTGTCCCCACCGGTGATTGCCCAAAAGTGGGTTCTAATTTCTCAACCTCTTCCTTGGGAACCACTTTGGCTCCTTTCATTGCGAGGATACTAATGAACGGAGCATAAGGTTCTGAAAGAGTAATCTTAAGGGTTAATTTATCCTGGGCGATTAAACCTTTTACTTCCTTAGCTTTTCTTTCCATGAACTCCTTAGCCCCAAGGATTCTGGTGAAAAAATCAGAAGAGCTCGATTTAATGTCAGGATCGAGTATACGAGTGAATGAATAAACAAAATCTGTGGAAGTAACTTCTCTTCCATTGTGGAATTTGACCCCTTCTTTTAAATAAAAGGTATAGGTGAGACCATCAGGAGAAACTTTCCAGGACCTGGCTACGGCGGGAATGACATTCAAATCTTTATCGAACTGAACCAGGCCATCAAAGAGCTGTTGGATCACCGTAACAGCATGGATGTCTACAGATAATGCTGGATCAAGGGTTTTGGGGTTAAACTCGAGAGGTCTGCGGTAAGTTCCTCTCGACTTCTCAATTCCTGGTTTATCTTCCGTAGAAAAACCACCTCGCTCAAAGAGCAGGGTAAAACAAAATAGGAACGCAAATACAAATATGAAAACTTTAAATGTCATTGGTAAGGGATTCATAAATTTAAAACGGGATTTTAAATATATATATAGGAAGAAATAGGAAGGATGTCAAAGGTTATTAAAAAAAGAAAGCACAACCTATGGTTGTGCTTTCTTTTTGATCCTTAAAATAAGAAGAGGTGTAACACTTTAGCGGTTTGAAAAGGGTTTCATAAAATCCCTCCCTTGCCTCCCTTTGCCAAAGGGAGGAGAAATACTTCCCCCTTTGTAAAAGGGGGATTGAGGGGGATTTGGGTTATTTCGATTTCTTGATCAGACCTCTTTTTCAAAGAACTAAAGTATTAAGAAGAAGTTAAAATTAGTACCCGCTGCCATCTGCCAGAACAGGCAGCACATAGGCCATCACTGACAATGCAATGATGACCAACTCGATTGCGATCTTCTTCATGTTATCACCTCCTTTTTTATGGTTTTAGGTTGAGAGGAATGAAACGAGTTAACACAGATGATAAGAGCAATCCGAATGCCAGAACGAAAAGAGAACCCTCCCCTTTGCGGTGGACGATTAAGTGTGTGTTCTCAAAGAGATTTTTAGAAGGTCCATTTTTCGAAAGGAAAAAGCGCCCTTCCATTTCACTGCCAACAGTTGTTGGCAGTGAAATGGGAAATGGATGGAGAAATAGATAGAACCCTTTGATTTAATAAGGAGAGTTTAAATTGCAAACGATTGTTGGCAATTTTAAAAAAACATTACAGTCAATCGGGCATCAGCCTGCCTGTTTCATCCGGATGCCGAACTGTCTTGCTTTTTGCATGAGGTAGTTTCGGCTAATTTTCAGAATCTTAGCGGCCTCTGTCTGGTTCCATCGGGTGGCTTCAAGGACATTGAGGATCAACCTTTTTTCAAACTCTTCTCTCGTATTGATCAGCCCTGCCTTTGAGAGCTTATCATCTTTTGTGCTTCTGCCTGATGACATCAAAATCTCAAGGGGGATGTCCTCCAGTTCGATCGGATCGTTGCCTTTGGACAGAACGATGATCCTTTCGATAAGATTTTCTAATTCCCGGATGTTGCCCGGCCAAGGATACCGGGAAAGGGCATCCAATGTCTTTTCAGAGAATCCCGGAATCTTCTTATTAAAGGCAATGTCAAATTTGTTGAGAAAGTGTTTTGCAAGAATGGGAATATCTTCCCTCCTCTCCCGAAGGGGAGGGATCGAGATGGGGACCACATTGAGCCGGAAGTAGAGGTCCTGCCGAAATTTCTCCTTAAAAACAGCGTCTTCCAGATTAATATTGGTCGCCGAGATGACCCGGATATCGACCTTGATGGGTTTGTTCGATCCGATCCGTTCGATCTCCCTCTCCTGAAGGACCCGGAGGAGTTTCGCCTGGAGATCAGATCTTAACGCTGAGATTTCGTCAAGAAAGAGGGTTCCCCCATTGGCATATTCAAATTTCCCGATGGCTCGTGTATGAGCCCCCGTAAAGGCCCCCCTTTCGTGGCCGAACATCTCGCTTTCCATCAGTTCAGGGGGAATGGCGGCACAGTTGATGGCCACAAAAGGTCCGTTCTTTCTACTCCCCTGGCGATGGATGGCACGGGCAATCAGTTCCTTACCTGTCCCGCTCTCGCCGATGATTAAAATGTTGGTGGAGGTATAAGCCACCTTTTTGATGAGGTCAAAGATCTCTAACATCTTCTTATTCTGGCTGATGATCTGGTCGAATCCCCTAACCGTTTCGACCTCCCTCCGGAGAAAATCCAATTCTCTGTGGAGCTTTTGTTTGCTGATGGCCCGATGGACAGTCGAGAGGATATCCTCAGGTTCATAAGGCTTGGTGATATAGTCGTAGGCGCCTGATCGGATGGCATCCACTGCCTTTCGAGCCAGATTGAGCGCAGAGACCATAATGACGTCCAACGCTTCGTCCTGCTCTCTGATCCTGCGAAGGACCTCCAGTCCATCCATATCGGGCATGTTCACATCCAAGAGGATGAGATCAACGGACTCTCTCTGAAGAACCTTCAGGGCCTCTGGACCGCTTTCTGCATTGAGAACGCGGTAGTCATCTTCAAGGATGACTTCGAGAGACTGCCTGGCTCCTAATTCATCGTCCACAACTAAAATCGTCGGTTTTATCTCCATAGATGATTACTATAAAAAAAATGGTTCCCCTCGTCAAGGAGAGACAACCATCCATTGACAGGCTGTTGCCCAAACCAACCATTTGCCCTTCGGCTTTCCGTTCGCCCTGAGGCTCTCGAAGGGTGAATCTCGCGAAACGCGGGACTCAGGACAGGCTTGTCGAAGCATGAAATCGACTGGGACAACAGCCTGTTGACATTTGATTTGTGGAGTGTTAGTGGGAATTCAACCCCTCTGCACTCATGATAAGCTTCGAGAGGAAAAGGAGGAAGGAATGCTTTTTTCAATCCAGAAGGAACTTTTCGATCTCCTGCCTGATCTCACGATCGGAATGGTCGTGGCAACGGGCCTGGACAATACCCATTCTTCCAGCGAAATAGACCAACTCCTCCAGCGGGCCATCGAGGCGTTGAAGAAAAACTTCGTCGGGGATAAGGCCCAGGATCATCTGAGGATCAAACCCTGGAGAACCGCCTTTGCCAAACTCGGCATTTCGGGAAGCAAGTTCCCAAGTTCTGTGGAATCGATGGCAAGGAGAATCCTCAAAGGGGACCCCTTCCCAAAGATCAATCCCCTGGTCGATCTCTATAACAGCATCTCTCTGAGGTATCTCGTCCCCATGGGAGGTCACGATCTGGATACGCTTCAGGGAAATATCTATCTCCGATTCACCGAGGGATGGGAACCTTTCACTCCCATGGGAGGAGAGGAAAGGGTGACGGTTCCGAAAGGGGAGCTGGTCTACCGGGATGAGCAGGAGGTATTGACCCGAAATTGGGTCTGCCGTCAATGCGAAAAGGACAAGGCCACCGAAAAGACGAAAAATATCTTCATTCCCATCGATGTGTTAGGCGAGGTGGGAAGTGGGCTGGCCGACGAAATTGTGCGCGAACTCTCCGAATCGATCCCGAAGCATTTAGGGGGAACGATCTACTCAGCCATTCTGAACAGAGAAAATCCATCCGTGGAATTCTCTTTCTGAAAACAGAAGTGTGAAGAAATACCATAGGGCAAGGCCCTGCCGCAGGAGCCTTGCTCAAAACAACGCAACCCTGAAGGGTTGCCCTACATTCATTGTGATTAGAATCGCTCAATTTAGTTAAAAAAAAGGGAAGAGCATGATCTCTTCCCTTTTTAAATTTCCTCTTTCCTCGACAGAATGTTGAAGCTCGTTGAAGAGGGAGAATTAGAAGCCTTTCTTCTGGATTTCGGCTAAGCCCTCATCCACTGTGAACACGGCGCCGCATTTCGGACATTTGATCTTCACGTCTCCTGCGGTCCCGCAACCGAAAGAAAAGATTGCCAACATCGCCAATGCCAAAAAGATACACACCATTCTCCTCATTACCTTCACCTCCTTTCATTCATTGTTCTTTCTCTAAAGACTTCTCAAGTCCGTAATAAATATAGGTCAATCGAATAACAGAATTCCTCTATGTTGTCAAGAAAAAAATGGGTGATTTCTGAAAAAGTCCTGAAATCACTGTAATCGAGAGAGCGCGGTGTGGTTTTTCAGAGCTCTCAATGGGTTTTCAGTTTGACTCCATTTTTCAAATCATTTCTTCTTCGGCTTCGGTTTCTTGACGGTTTTCTTCGTCTTCCCACAACTCTTTGCTCCGCAAGACATGATCCAATCACCTCCTCCGCCCGTCTATTGATTTATTTATCCCTTTTAATTTAATATTTGTCAAGAATTTTCTTTTGAGATTTTTCAAAAAGCACAGAAATCGCTGATAACATGCTTGCCTGCCCCGCCCTCGGTCGGGACCGGGGCCGGGAAGCAGGGATTATGAAACGATTACAACGATTAGAAATGTATTGAAAATAAATGTAATCTCGTGTAAACGTTGTGTGATCGAGGGACCAGTATTTGGAACCGATTTAAGGATAAAACATGCCATTCAGATGGGTCAAATCCCCTTTTCCAAAAGGGACGTATTACTTTTCCGGCAATGAAGCCGCGGCAGAAGGGGCGATCGCAGCAGGATGCCGGTTCTATGCGGGTTACCCGATCACCCCGTCAAGCGAGTTGATGGAGCGCATGGCCGTCCGACTGAAGGAGGTCGGAGGAGTCTTCATTCAGATGGAGGACGAGATTGCTTCCATCTCTGCTGTGATCGGCGCATCCTGGGCAGGAGCCAAAGCGATGACCGCCACCTCCGGACCTGGATTCAGCCTGATGCAGGAGTCGATCGGATATGCCGCTTTTACCGAGACCCCCGGTGTCATCGTCGATGTTCAGAGGGCAGGGCCCTGCACCGGACAGGCCACCAAGGTCGGAAGCGGGGATATCATGCAGGCCAAATGGGGTTCTCACGGCGATTATCAGGTGATTGCCCTCTCCCCCTGGTCTTCTCAGGAGATGTATGACCTCACGCTTCGGGCTTTCAACCTCAGCGAACAATACCGCGTTCCGGCTATGGTGATGGCGGATGAAGCCATCGGCCATCTCAGGGAGACGATACGGGTGGCCCCAAAGGTGGAGGTGTGGGACAGAAAGAAAAAGAGAGGAACCGCTTCCTTTGATATCAAGGAGGAAGATGGTGTGCCTCCCATGGCCGCCTTCGGAGAGGGAGAACGCCTCTCGGTGACCGGGTCCACCCACGATGCTTATGGATTCCGGAAAACCGATGATCCGGAGGTCCACGCCAGACTCGTCGGGCGGATCAATAAAAAGATTTTGAATCATAAGAGATCGATCATCGAAACGGAGGACTATCTTCTGGAGGATGCGGAGATTGCTGTCATCGCCTATGGGTTTACTGCCCGCACCAGCCTCTATGCGGTCAAGCGGTTGAGAAAAGAAGGGAAAAATATCGGGATGTTGAGGCTAAAGACTCTATGGCCCTTTCCGGATGAGAGAGTGGCAGAGGTGGGGAAAAAGGTGAATAGGATCATGGTCCCGGAGATGAATCTCGGACAGGTGGCAGGGGAAATAAAAAAATGTGTCCCCTGCGATGTGATCTCCCTCACCCAGACCAACGGAGAGGTGATTGAACCGGAATTTCTCATAGAAACATTAAAGAAGATTTGATGGAATAAATTCGAAGCACGAAATCCGAAGTTCGAAACAATTTCAAATGACCAAAAATTCAAATGTTCCAAACAAAAGAGTTTAGAGATTTCGAATTTTGAACATTTGGATTTGTCCTTCGACAAGCTCAGGACGGTGAGCAAAGTCGAACCATTTCGGATTGGTCCTAAGAGGACGCTTCGCCCGATATTCGAATTTCGGATTTAATGGGGTAACAATGGCAAGGGCACTCGAAAAATATATCCGGCCGGGCGTAAAAGCCACCCCGTTCTGCCCGGGATGCGGCCACGGCATTCTCATGGGTCTCATTCTGAGGGCCATCGATGATCTGAAGATGGATATGAAGAAGATGCTCTTCGTTTCGGGCATCGGCTGTGCCGCATGGATACCGAGCCCCCACTACAATGGAGACACTCTCCACACCCTTCACGGAAGGGCGCTGGCCTTTGCCACAGGCGCCAAACTCTACAATCCTGATCTCTGTGTGATGGTGGTGAGTGGCGACGGAGACCTCTCGTCCATCGGCGGAAACCACCTCATCCATGCGGCAAGGCGGAATATCGACCTGAAGGTGATCTGTGCCAACAATATGATCTATGGCATGACCGGAGGACAGGTGGCATCGACCACTCCCAGAGGTTCAAAAACCTCCACCACAGGGGAGGGGAATCCTTATCGCCCCTTTGATCTATGCAAATTAGTGGAGGGAGCAGGAGCCACCTATGTGGCGCGCTTCTCCGTCACCCAGCCTGTTTCGCTCATCGACTCCATCAAGAAAGCAATTCTTCATACCGGATTTTCCTTCATCGAAGTCCTCTCTCCCTGCCCCACACAATTTGGAAGGCGAAATCGCCTCGACCGGCCGGACGAGATGATGAAGGATCTGATCCGGCGCTGCATCCTCGAGCAAGAAGCAGAGGGCTTGACCGAAGAGGAACGGGCTGAAAAAATCATCACAGGAGAATTTTTGTCATGACCGAGATCAAACAGGTGCGTCTGAGTGGTTTCGGCGGTCAGGGCGTGGTCCTTGCAGGCCTTCTTCTGGGCCAGGCAGGCGTGTTCGATGGAAAGGATATCTCCGGATCCAATTCTTATGGGGCTCAGGCAAGGGGGTCGGGCTGTAAATCGGAAATTGTCTTCTCCGATGGCCCGGTCGATTTCCCCCATCTGACCATTGCCGACATTCTCATTGCCATGTCACAGGGAGCATACAATACCTACTGCACGGATGTGAGAGAGGAATCGGGGCTCATTCTTTATGACCAGGGCTTTGTGACGCCGAAGGATAATCTTAAAGTGAAGCACCTCGGTATCCCTGCGACCGAAGTCTCCGTCAAGAGATTGAAGAACAGGCAGGTGTCCAACATCGTCTTCGTGGGAGCCCTGATTGAGGCGACCCGGATTGTCTCGCCCGGAGCCATACGCAAAGCGATCTCCATGCATGTTAGCGAACGCTTCCGCCCGCTCAACCTGAAGGCCCTTCGAGTCGGTATGGAGCTGGGGAGGGAGTTCAATGGTTGAAGGAAGAACCCATCGCCCGCTCATCCAATCCACGAGATGTCATAGTTGCGATGTCTGTATCAGGGGATGTCCTGCTGAATTGATCCCGGAGTATCGGAAGGAAGAAGAGAGTCTCAGGGGAGCCCTTTATCAGGGAAAGATCCATGAAATGCCCCCGAAGGGAAGTGTTCTGCTCCCTCCCTGTCAGGTGGCCTGCCCGATCCATCAGGATGCAAGAGGCTATGTGGCCCTGATTGCCAAGGGGAAGTTTAAAGAGGCTCTCGAATTGATCCGCGAGGTCAACCCCCTGCCTGCGGTCTGCGGATTCATCTGCCACCATCCCTGCGAAGAGGCCTGTTTGAGAGAAGAGGTGGATCAACCCGTTCCCATCCGGTTGTTGAAACGGTTTATTGCAGAGCATGACCGAAAAAGAGAGAGGCCCAAGAAAGGGTTAAAGAAGAGACGTGAAAAAATTCTGGTGGTGGGTTCAGGGCCTGCCGGCCTTGCCTGCGCCAATGACCTGAGCCTTCTGGGCTTCAGGGTGACGATATTCGAGTCCCTGCCCGTGCTTGGAGGAATGCTCACCGTTGGAATACCTGAGTTTCGACTGCCCAGAGAGATTATCAAGATGGAGATCGACGGGATCAGAGAGCTGGGTGTTGAGATGGAGATCAATCACCCCTTCCGTTTCGACGGGAACGGCAGAACTCTTAAAAGATCCGGGTTCGATGCCATCTTTCTTTCGATGGGAGCCCACCGGAGTTTAAAGTTAGATATTCCGGGCGAGTCTCTCCGCGGAGTCTTTCCGGGCGTCGAGTTTCTAAGAGATATCAATCTTGGGAAAAAGGTAGAGTTGGGAAAGAAAGTGGCCGTCTTTGGCGGTGGAAATGTGGCGATTGACGTGGCCCGCTCAGCCCTTCGTCTCGGCTCAAAGAGGGTTGATCTCTATTACCGGAGATCGAGGAAAGAGATGCCGGCCATCCCTGAAGAAGTGGGGGAGGCCATCCGGGAAGGAATCCATATCCATCTCCTTACCGGTCCGGTCAGGATGATCGGAAAGGGTGAAAAAGCGGTCGGGATGGAGTGCATCCGGATGCGTCTGGGTGAACCCGATGAAAAGGGCAGAAGAAAACCCATCCCGGTTCAAGGCTCCAATTTTAAAGTCATTGCGGAGACGATCATCTCAGCCATTGGCCAGAGAGTGGATCAAAACCATTTAAAGGGACTGGAGAAGAATCCGGACGGAACGATTCGTGTCGATGATACAGGCCAAACGAACGTGAAAGGCGTCTTTGCGGGTGGAGATATGGTCACCGGACCAGGCTGGGCCATTGATGCCATCGCCGCAGGAAAGAGAGGAGCTGAAACCATCGCTCGGTATCTCTCCTGAACCGAATGCGGAATTCGGAATGTGGATTTCGGAATATCCCGCACTCCGCATTCCGCAATCCGAAATCATAGAAAATGATGACCAAAGAATGTAAAAAAGAGACCGCAAAAAAAATGAAGCGAAAGGCCCTTTCGTTCAAAGCGAGAAGGAAGAGTTTTGCTCCTGTTGAATATGGCCTTCTGAGGCAAGAGGCCATCAAAGAGGCGGAGCGCTGTCTGGGCCTGAGGGAGTGTCAGTATTGTGAGATCTGCGGTCTCCTCTGCCCGGATCTATGCATCACCCGGGGCGAGAAGACCGGAGAGGTCCTGATCGATCTGGATTTTTGTAAAGGCTGCGGCATCTGTGCATCCGTCTGCCCGAAGGGAGCGATTGAGATGGTGCTTGAGGAAGCGAAATGAGCAGTAAGATACAGATTGACCTGAACTCCGATGTGGGAGAGAGTTTCGGCGCCTACAAACTCGGACTGGATGAGGAGGTTATCCCTCATCTCACTTCTGCAAACATCGCCTGCGGGTTTCACGCAGGCGATCCGGCTGTGATGCGAAAGACGGTCTCCCTGGCCAAGCGGTATGGCGTGGAGGTCGGAGCTCATCCTGGTTTCCCGGATCTCATCGGGTTCGGAAGAAGGAACATGGACGCCACCCTCGAAGAGATCCAGGACTATGTCATCTACCAGACAGGAGCCCTTCAAGCCTTCGCGGTCTCCCAGGGGATCAAGCTTCAACATATAAAAGCCCATGGAGCGCTCTATAATATGGCCGTGGCCAACCCGAAAATCTGGGAGGCAATGGCAGAGGGCATCTGTAGGGTGGATAAAGAAATCATTCTGGTCGTCCTCGCATCTTCTAACAATGAGCCCCTTCTCGAAATGGGAAAACGATACGGCATCCGTATTGCGTTCGAGGCCTTTCCGGACAGGGCCTATCGGAACGATGGTTCACTCGTTCCCCGCAGAGAGAAAGGAGGAGTCATTGAGGATCATGATCTCGTCGCAAAAAGGGCGTTAAAGATGGCCATTGAGGGAAAGGTGATCGCCATCGATGGAACAGAGATCGAGCTTTGGGCGGATACGCTCTGTGTCCACGGAGATAACCCCGCCGCGGTTCAGATGGTTAAAAAGATCCGGGAAGAACTGAAAACCTCCGGCGTCAATGTGATCTCCATGAAATGGTTCGTTTAATCGAAACGCCCAATACCACGGTCATCAAACTTTCAACTTCACTTCTTTTTTCTCTTGCCGTGGCGGAGGCTTCTGAACAGATGGCGGTTCTCCTTCAGTTTGAAGCCGTGCCGCAAGTAGAATGCGAATGCCCTCTTGTTTGATGGTGTCGTCTCGACCTGAATTCCCTTGAGATCAATCCTTTTTACATGGGCGATATATTCAAGACATAGCGAACCTATGCCTCTGTTCCTCCAGGCCGGTTTAACATAGAACTCGTCAATGTGGGCGATATCGCCGCCATATTCATTGCTCCAATAGTAGATGACAATGACATATCCGACAATGGCATCGCCAACATGGATCATCGTGATGGCCCCTTTGTCTGGATGTGAAGACAATTTCAGAACCGTGCGACGAACCTTCTGAAGCGACACCTTCTGTCCCGGGGGATCCTCATGATAGAGCGCGAGGATCATCCTCTGGAGGTCGGGTAGATCATCGTCAAGGAACGGCCTGAACTGTGGGATCGCTCTCATGCGTCCATGGTGTCGGGTCACTCTTCACATCCTTAAAGCGAACGTTTGCGATCAGTGTGGCGTGTAACGCATCCGCTGGACCGCGTTGGCATCCCTTCTCTACGCCGCCTTTCTCAAGACAACATGCATTCCGGCTCTGGTTGTAAGGGTGATAAGCATTTCGAGGCTAAATCTTTCCCATTTGCCTCTAATCAAATCTGAAACCCTGGATTGACTAACGCCAAGGATTTCCGCAGCCCTGGCCTGCGTTAGCCTCTTGGCTTTGATGAACTTTCGGAGGTCGGCCATAAGGTCGGCACGCATCTGAAGAATTGCGGCTTCCCCTGGAGAATACCCGAGATCAATGGCTAATTACCGTTGCCCGGCACCAAATCTTCTTTCAGTTCTTTGCCGAATGCAAATCCCTTTCCCTTGAATCTTTCATCCCATCTTTTCTGGTCTAATTTCAGTTTTTTTCCCTCTTCAATCCACATTATCATTTGAATTTTGATCAGTCAAATCTAACCACAATTTAACTATATCCTAAATTGAGCGATTTTTTCACCCCTCACAAGGGAGGCGGGGAGGCCGAAAAGCCTTTTAGAGCGATTACCTTTAATAGGTTGAATTAACCAGGCGGCCTGTTCAATCATCACCTGTTTGGTGAATCATTATGGCCAATTGCCCTTTCTTTCAATGTATCGCATTCTAAAAGGGTTTGAGGCATCTCGGCCTCCCTTGTGAGATAGGGTGAATCGCTCAATTTAGGTATATGTTATTCCACATTCTAAAAAAATTTTAATTTGAGGTCAGCCACAACTTTTAACTTGAATTTCAGCAGGGAAGCCCTTAAGATAAAAAAGCCTTTAGGTTAAGGTTAACTTAGATGTTGCAATATTGAACCCGAGCAGAGGTACTTCCAAATCCTTGCAATTGCGGATTTTTAGAAAATCAAGGGTAACAGAGGATCTCACTCACTTTACGTGAAGTCCTGGTTTTGGCTGGAAACACATGTAGCAGACTCCCAAAGGTGCCGCTGCAAGGCTTTTACAGTATCCCCGCCCGGTTTCGATATTGTTTTTTTTGCACTGGCGGGTTAAGAAAAGATCCTCAATATTCAAAGACTCACAAAATATTAAAAAGGGAGAGACCCATGCGGATCGAAAAGGCGAAACGGATTGATCAAATTCCTCCGTACCTTTTTGCACAGATCGACAAGAAGAAAGAGGAGATGAGGAAGAGGGGGATGGATCTCATCGACCTGGGGATCGGAGACCCTGATCTTCCCACCCCTCAGCCGATTATTGAACGATTAAAAAAAGCCTCCGAAGACCCCCGGAATCACCATTATCCCTCCTATGAAGGCATGATCGAATTCAGGACTGCGGCGGCTCAATGGTTTGAGAGGAGATTTGGCGTCGCGTTTGATCCAAAAACAGAGGTGCTTACCCTCATCGGCTCAAAAGAAGGCATTGCCCATATCCCCCTGGCCTTTGTAAATCCAAAAGATTATGTGCTGGTGCCCAGTCCGGGATATCCGGTCTACCGTGTGGCAACCCTCTTCGCCGGAGGAACTCCATACTTCATGCCCCTTCTCAAGGAGAATGGCTTTTTACCAAAACTTTCTGAAATCCCAAAAGAGGTAGCAGAAAGGTCGAAACTGCTCTTCATCAATTATCCCAACAATCCGACTTCAGCCATTGCCGAAAGGCCTTTCTTCGAGGAAGTGGTCGCCTTTGTGCGGCGTTACGGGATAATCGTCTGCCATGATGCGGCTTACTCTGAACTGGCCTTCGACGGCTACCGACCGCTCAGCTTCTTTGAAGTTGAAGGGGCGAAAGATGTGGGAATCGAATTCCACAGCCTTTCAAAAACCTTTAACATGACAGGCTGGAGAATCGGTTTTGCAGTGGGCAACCCTGAAATTGTCTCAGGATTGGGAAGGGTCAAGACCAATATCGACTCGGGCCTCTTTCAGGCAATCCAGGAAGCAGGCATTGAAGCCCTCCATCACTTTGACACGCCCATTCCCAACATCATCCGCATCTATGAGGGCCGGAGGGATGTGATGGTGAAGGGCCTCCGGGAGATGGGCCTGGAAGTGGACTTGCCGAGGGCCACCTTCTATCTCTGGATCCGAGTTCCACGAGGATATACCTCCGCCCAATTCGCCACCCTTTTGATTGAACAGGCTGGGATTGTGGCAACGCCGGGCAATGGTTTCGGAGAAGCAGGAGAGGGTTATATCCGGATGACCCTCACGGTGGATGAGTCGAGGTTGCAAGAGGCAATCGAACGACTCAAGAAGATCAATTTTTAAAAATCTCTTCCTTCGATAAACTGTAACTGTTTGGCCAAATCAAGCGCAAAATAGTATCATGGAGCTGGGCATGCTGTCCGGAAAGGCTTCGTGGCGCACCTTTCGGATTCATTGGCACAGGCCTTTATCCTGTTCGATGAGGCTTGCTCAGATGAGATCGTCCGTTTCCCATTCAATCCAAAGATCACCATTCGAAGCCTTGGAGAGCGGCTTGCCCAGCTCCGACTCCGTGGTAACTTCTATTTGGCTAAACAGTTACAAAAAACGGTTGAATGAAACTCAACAATTTTCTTCTGCCATTTTTAAACTTCTTCGATACACTAATCAAAAGGTAGGGAGGCCGAAATGCAGGAACTTTTTGGAGAGGTATTTTTTATTGCCATCCTTATTCTCTGGAATGGTTATCTTGCCGGCACAGAGATCGCCGTGGTCACGGCCAGGAAGAGCCTGGTCCAGCAGATGGCTGAAAGCGGTAAAAGAAATGCAAAAATCTTGCTAAAGCTGAAAGAAAATCCTGACCGGTTTTTAGCAACCATCCAAATCGGAATTACCGGAGTGAGTGTCCTTGCCTCTGCGGTTGGAGGAGCCACCGCTATCGAGGTGATCAAACCGGCCTTTCAGATGGCCCCGATCAAAGCCGTCTCTATTGCCGCAGAGCCCCTTGCCATCGGAATGGTGGTCGTCTTGATTACTTACTTTTCCGTGATCTTCGGTGAACTCGTGCCGAAGTCCATTGCGTTGATGCATCCCGAAAAAGTGGGGCTCTGGACGGCAAGGACCATTGATGCCTTTTCAAAGGTTGCTTCCATTTTTGTCAAGTTTCTCACCTTCAGCACCTCCCTCTTGCTCAGTCCCTTCGGGAGAAAACCCTTTAGCGAACGGGCCTATATCACCGAGGAAGAGGTAAGGATGCTCATCAGGGAAGGCGGAAAACACGGCGTTTTTGAACCCGCGGAAGAAAAGATTCTGCAAAGCATTTTTGAATTCACGGACATGTCGGCAAAAGAGGTGATGGTGCCGGATATTCAGATCGTCGCCATCCCGATCGGTAAATCACCCATGGAGGTCCGATCCCTTATTGAAGAAGAGCAATTTTCTCGTTATCCGGTATACGGGAAAGACCTCAATGACATCCGGGGGATCCTCTATGCGAAAGATTTTCTGACCCTCCTGACAAAAACAGGACAGGTCGATATCCGAAAGATCATTAAGTCTCCTTTCTTCATCCCCGAAACGATGAAGATCAGCCTCCTTTTAAGGGAAATGCAAAAGAGGCGAACCCATATGGCCTTGGTGGTGGATGAATATGGAGGGATCTCCGGTTTGGTGACGATTGAAGATTTACTCGAAGAGATCGTGGGGGAGATAAGAGACGAGCACGATATCGAAAGCCCGGTGATCTTGCTGAAAGACGGGACCCTTCTGATCGATGCCTCGATCAGTCTGAAGGATTTAAAAGAAGACCACTCGATTCCACTCCCTGAGTCACCGGAATATGAAACCCTCGGTGGATTTCTGATGACAACCTTACAGAAGATTCCCATCATGGGCGATAAGGTGGAAGTGGAAGGAAAACGGTTTAGCATTATCGAAATGGCCGGTCAGAGGATCTCAAAAGTCAAATTGGAAAAACTGCCCGAACCCGTTCAGGAAGAAGCATAGTGCCTGCCTGCGGCAGGCCTATAGCAGAGCGCATAGCGTCAATAAGAAAAATTCTTGCTCATCCTTTTTTTATGCCACTCTGCACTCTTCAATCCAAAATCCCCGTTCAGTTATCCTTCTATTACTCCACTTGCAGAGCTTTAAGGGTTTCGACCGTTGCCAATGACAATCCTTCTGGTAATCGGCATGATTGTGGTGTTCTATATGATTGTGGCAGAAGTAGCAAAAGGTCCTTTTACAAAAGGGGGAATTTTAAAAGTTAAGGGGACGTATGGTCTAAAACGGCCTTGGGTTCGCCTATTCCATCTGCCGGTGGAAGGAAAGCTGGTACGAGAATTTGAAGGTCTTGATGTTGGAGTGACCCCCTTGAACATCATCCTCTCTCGGCTCTCCCAGCTTCTGCACTCCAAACGTTTCTCAATTTTCCTCTTGCGCTTCCCCAGTATTTTGTGGTTTAATTTTTCACTCGAAATACTCCTTTCTGATTGGCTTTTGTTTTTTGACAAAACTATAATAGCCTTATCTGGAGGGCATTTCGAGTACTTTTTCACTTTTTCCCAAAATAATTACACTTGTTTAGGGTCTAATTGATAACGTTCACGACATCGTGGACAAACGTTCTTTGACCGGCAAGTGCCCCGTCCCGCCAATGGCGGGATAGGCGAGGTCAAGGGGCACAATATAAATGATATTTCATCTCCGGGAAGCCCCGTCCTGTGGACGGGGAGCTTCACAATGGAATAGCCACATTTTTGCATTTTCATGAACACCAAACTAAAAAGGGGAGGTGTTCATGAAAAAGGAGAGCAAACAAGAAAAACTAAAAGCTATACAACGGTTCTTCGATGGAGAAGCTCCAAGGGACATTTGTGCATCTCTTGGTCATTCTCGATCATGGCCGTACAAATGGGTGACGCGGTACACCCCTAATAACTCGCAATGGGTTGAAGATCGATCTCGGCGACCTCTTTCCAGCCCCTCCCGCACCCCTGGAATAGATATTTGAGGCTTGAGAAATTGAGATTTGGTATCATTCATAAAAAGTTGGCGGTTTGAGATTCGCGCAGGGCGAATGATGCGAAGCGCAAAGCGAGAGAAGGAGGAAGATGGATGGCGAAAATGGATGAATTTATTTCCTTTGATGCGACTGGACTCGCCGCGTTAGTGCGGCAGAAGCAGGTCAAGGCGATTGAACTTGTAGAGGCTTCGATTGAGCGGATTGAGCGGTTGAACCCAGCTCTCAATGCGGTGGTGGCACCGATGTACGAACAGGCTCGCAAAGCCGCAACCGGCGAGTTTCCCGATGGCCCTTTTTCCGGTGTCCCTTTTTTGCTGAAGGACCTGGGAGCCCCTTGTGTGGGAGTAGCCATGACGATGGGTTCGGCCTTTATGCGTAACTTTGTGCCGGATCATGACAATGAACTGGTGGCCAGGCTGAAACGGGCCGGACTAATCATCGTCGGTAAGACCAACACACCCGAGTTAGGCATCCTTCCTACTACCGAACCCCGATTGTTTGGCCCCACCCGAAACCCCTGGGACATCCATCGGACTCCCGGCGGTTCAAGCGGAGGGTCAGCGGCTGCCGTAGCCGCTGGCTTCGTTCCGATGGCTCACGGCAATGATGGCGGAGGGTCCATCCGGATACCGGCCTCGTGCTGCGGACTCTTCGGTCTCAAGCCTACGCGAGCGCGTAATCCCCTTGGGCCTGATTTTGGGGACATTTTTGGAGGATTGGTGATCGATCATGCCATCACCCGTTCTGTTCGTGATAGCGCCGGCCTTCTCGATGCCACGGCAGGTCCCGACATAGGCGATCCTTATTGGGCGCCCCCTCCGGCGCGCCCGTTCCTTCAAGAAGTGGGAGCCGATCCGGGCAGGCTTCAAATTGCTTTTACCACTCAAACTCCAACAGGTCTTAAGGTGCACGAAGACTGCGTCAGCGCAGTGCGGAATGCGGCTAACCTATGTGCGGACCTCGGGCACGAATTGGTGGAAGCTTCTCCGGAGATAAACGGAGAGTTGGTGGCCCAGGCATTTATGGTGCTGTGGTCGGCCGGGTGTGCCTGGACAATAGACGGAATGGGACTGGCAACTGGACGTATTCCCAAACAGGATCAGTTTGAACCGCTCACCTGGGCGCTTTATGAGATGGGGCGACAGCAGAGCGCTTCGTCCTATCTACTTTCTCTGACTTTTCTTCAGCGTATAGCCAGGAATATTGCCAGATTTTTCCTCAAGCATGATGTCTGGCTAACCCCCACTCTTGGGGAGCCGCCGGTATCTCTGGGGGCTTTCGATTCGTCTCCGGAGAACCCTCTGCAGGGCCTCCGTCGTGCGGAGGGTTTTGTTCCCTTCACACCCATCTGTAATGCCACCGGCCAGCCGGCCATGTCGGTTCCTCTTTACTGGAATGGCGAAGGGCTTCCCGTGGGGGTCCATTTTGTCGGACGATTTGGGGACGAAGCCACGCTTTTTCGACTGGCAGCGCAGCTTGAGTCGGCCCGGCCATGGGCTGGCCGCCGTCCAACCGTATTAGCTTGAGACGGCTGTCAGGTCAAGCCGCGGAGGAAGGCCAGGTGTCATCCATAAATATATTGGTGTATTCCATTAAAATGAAGATGGGGAGATAAGGGGATAAGGAGAGTGGGGGACAAAGTCATTAAGAGTAAAAAAGAGAAAAGAGGGGACGTTGGTTCTAAAACAAATTGACATAGGTTGGTCATTTTTGAAGAAGGGACAATGTTGAGAAAAACCCTAATGCGTTTTAGAAAAAACGTTTACAACAGTTCTTGGGTTCATTGCGTCTGTGGAAAGTCATTCGTCATGAAAAGTGTCAATTTTCAACTACGTCCCGTAGATCCGCGTCCCGTAGATCCGTAGATCCAGCTTGCGTAGATCCAGAACATGTATGCGAAATCAGAAAATGCAATATTGAAAAGAACACTCCACATTGTTCAGCTTGCAACATGTATAAATGTGAAAAAATAGAGAAATTTATTCAGTTGGCCCCTCAAATAGGTATGGCCTTAGAGTCGTTGCGGGGAAAGACAAAAAACTAAAATCAAAAAATGCGCTAACAACCGGCTCAACCTGAACGCGAGAAGCTCGACGGCGCTATGCGAAAAAGTCATTGGCGTCCCAGGTTAGCCGGAGCGATCCCTTTACTCTGAAACAGATAATCAAGACAACCTATCTTTATAATCCTGGTAATTAAATTCTCTGATTAACCGAAATCCTGACGTTTCATTCCATATTCCAATGCAGGGGTGATTGACGCCATTGAACATGGTGGTTTTTACAGTCGTGTAATGGATCATATCATCAAAGATGATTTGATCGCCGGGTTTAAGTTCTCTATCAAATGACCAATTCCCCATGTAATCACCCGCCAAACAACTGATCCCTCCCATTCTGTAGGTTGGTTTTTCTGCCATTTCATCGGTCCCGTTCAAAATAACAGGCTTATAAGGCATTTCTAAACAGTCGGGCATATGGCAGGTGAAGGAAACATCGAGAACCGCCGTTTTTATCCCGTTATTTTCAACGATATCCAATATCGTCGATACCAGGTAACCGGTTTGATAAGTGAAAGCGCTCCCGGGCTCTAAAATGATTTCAACACCATATTTGTTCTTAAAACCGGTGAGGGTTCGAATCAGATGGTCTGTACCGTAACCCTTTTGGGTGATCAGATGACCGCCGCCCATGTTCACCCATTTTAGCTTGGGTAAATACTTGCCGAATTTGTTTAAAAAGACGGCCAACAGCCTTTCTAACGCAAAGGAATCTGCCTCGAATAATGCGTGGAAATGAAAACCTTCAACCCCCGGTGGAATCTGATCGCCAAGTTGTTCGGCCGTCACTCCGAATCGAGAGCCGGGTTTACAAGGATTATAAATGTCATATGCAGAATCTGAAAACTCAGGATTAATGCGCAAGCCCATCGAGACACGATGATCGTAGGCGGCCTTGGAATACTTTCGCAATTGGTTGATGGAATTGAAGGAAATATGGCTGCTGTATTTTAAAATGTCTGCAATTGTTCTCTCTTCATAAGCGGGCGAATACGTATGCGCTTTTCGTCCGAGCTCCTCAAAGGCTAACCGCGCTTCATTGATTGAACTTGCTGAAGCGCCCAAACCATATTCTTTAAAGATCGGGAATACCCTCCAGATCGAGAAAGCTTTAAACGAAACGAGAATTTCAATTTGGGAAGCCTCTTTGACTTTTTTTATTAATTCGAGGTTATTTCGAAGCAGACCTTCATCAATCACATAACACGGGGTTGGAATTTTGTTGAAGTCGACGGACATTGTTCTCAGGATAAATTGGAATGTTGGAATAATGGAAGAAACAACACCGGAATACTGAAATAGTGGAATACTGGAATAATGGGTAAAAAATTTTTAACCCAACCATCCGCTGGTTTCTTTAATTTTCTTCTTGGTTTTTCCCAATATTCCATTTTTCCAATATTCCATTCTTCCAGACTTACACTTCCAGATCAACATCATGTAATTCGTGCCAGGGAAGTCCATGGAGTTTCAATTGTTCCATGAACGGATCCGGATCAAATTCTTCGGTGTTGAACACGCCTGCCTTTTTCCATTTACCGGTAATGAACATCATTGCGCCAATCATGGCAGGCACTCCAGTCGTATAACTCACCCCCTGCGCCCCCGTTTCCTTATAGGCGTCCTGGTGTTTACAATTATTATAGATATAATAGGTTTTCTCCTTGCCGTTCTTAACCCCTCTAATCCGGCAACCAATAGAGGTCTCCCCTGTATAATTTTCACCGAGTTCGCCCGGGTTGGGCAATACTGCCTTGAGGAATTGAAGGGGCACGATCTCCTTGCCTTCATACAGAACAGGTTTAATACCGGCCATTCCGATATTTTGAATCACGCGTAAATGGGTTAAATACTCCTGCCCAAACGTCATCCAAAATCGAGCCCTTTTTAGAGCGGGAAAGTTTTTAACCAAGGATTCTAATTCCTCATGGTAAATCAGATAAGATTCGCGGGGTCCGATATTTGGATAATTTAACGGTTTATGAATTTCATGAGGTTCTGTTTCAATCCATTTTCCATCTTCCCAGTATTTACCTCTTTGAGTCACTTCACGAATATTGATTTCCGGATTAAAATTGGTCGCAAATGGTTTTCCATGGTCGCCTGCATTACAGTCAACAATGTCGAGATAATGAATTTCGTCAAAATGATGTCTCAAAGCATAGGCGGTGAAAACTCCTGTAACTCCCGGATCAAAACCACAACCTAAGATGGCTGTTAACCCTGCCTTTTTAAACCTGTCATGGTATGCCCATTGCAATTTATATTCGAACTTGGCGACATCGGGTGGTTCATAACTTGCCGTATCCAAATAATTCACACCTGTTTCAAGACAGGCATCCATGA
The DNA here is from genome assembly GCA_016874935.1 of Deltaproteobacteria bacterium. GTDB lineage: Bacteria > Desulfobacterota > BSN033 > BSN033 > UBA1163 > RBG-16-49-23. Next base: position 34,392 of record VGSS01000014.1, read on the forward strand.
TGGTTAAATCTTGATAAGGCAGTGCCACGTTGATGACGATATTTGGGTTAAAACTTTTAAATAATGCAATTAATTGACCCACATCATCAGCATCCACCTGGGCCGTCTTGATTTTATTCGGGCCGACTGCTTTCGCAATGATATCGCACTTTGATTTTGTGCGGCTGGCCAGCATGATCTCCGTAAAGACCTGTGGAACGCCGGCAACCTTATGAGCCACGACGGTTCCTACTCCCCCTGCCCCTATGATCAAAACTTTCGCCATGATCAGTTTAATAAGAAAATTGTTTAGTAATTTGTAGACCAGTTTAAGAAGAATAAAGTTTAATAAACTAAACTTCCAAAAATTATAACTTCGTTTTTTGGTTTGTCAAGAAAATATTTTTAATGGTACCTAAACGGACCTATGGAGTTTAAAAGTTAAAGGTTTCGCTTGAAGGTTTTTCCAGAAGGACCTCCCGACCTTTTTCTATCTCTGTAACTGAGGGGTTACCATACACACTTTTTTTTACTTGACAAATTTAATGGGGTGTTCTATTAAATTGTGGGCAAATTAAATATTTCACAAAGTTTTTGGTATTCACATTCATATCAATAGGTATAGACGTTGAGTTTCAGGAGGAAAAGATCGCTATGCGTATAACCATTAACGGCAGAGCTATTGAGACAGAAGAAGGCGCAACCATTCTGAAAGTTGCCCACCAAAATGGATTCCGGATACCAACGCTGTGCCACATGGAGAGCCTCATCCCGACGGGCTCATGCAGGATGTGCGTGGTTGAGGTTCAGGGTCTTGAGAACCCCGTCACCGCCTGCAACACACAGGCCCTTGATGGCATGGTGATCGAAACCGATACACCGAAGATTCGGGAGATAAGAAAGGAAGTCCTTCAGTTTATGTTGGTGAAACATCCCCTCGATTGTCCGGTCTGTGACAAGGGAGGAGAATGTGATCTTCAGGATTATGTCTATGAATACGGGATTCAAAAAGCAGAGTATCAGATTGATGCCCCAATCAAGGAGTATAAGACCTATTCCACGCCTGCCATCAAATACCATCCGAACCGCTGTATTCTCTGCAGTCGATGCATCCGGGCTTGCAGGGAGATCGCTAGCAGGGAGGTCCTCGATCTTCAGGAGACCGGTTTTGATACGCGAGTCGAGGCCGTAAAGCCTGACAGATGCATCTCCTGCGGTGAATGCCTGGCCGCATGCCCGGTCGGAGCGCTTACGGAGAATGTGAGTTCCATCAAGGGAAGAAAATGGCAGGCGAAGCGGGTTACGACCGTATGCGGATATTGCGGCGTAGGCTGTTCTCTCGATGTCAATGTCGTTGGCAACAGGTTGATCAAAGTCACCACTAAAGAAGGCGTGGGGACAAACAATGGAGTTCTCTGCGTCAAGGGAAGATTTGGTTTTGAATTTGTAAACAGCCCGGAAAGGCTCCGTGCCCCTTTGATCAGAGAGAATGGCGCGTTGAGAGAGGCGAGCTGGGATGAGGCCCTGACCTATATTTCGACGAAGTTAAAGGAGATCAAAGAGAAGAATGGCCCTGACAGCATTGCCGGTCTTGCTTCTGCAAGAGCCACCTGCGAGGAGAACTATCTTTTCCAGAAATTCATCAGGGCGGCGATCGGAACGAACAATGTTGACCATTGCGCCCGTCTCTGACACTCCAGCACGGTGGTCGGTCTGGCCACCACTCTGGGCTCCGGAGCCATGACCAACTCCATCGCCGATTTCAAGGAAGCGGATGTCCTTCTGGTGACCGGAAGCAACACCACAGAAACCCACCCTGTGATCGGAATGCTGCTCAGAAATCGCGCCCGCTTCAATGGCGCAAAGATCATCGTCGTCGATCCGAGAAAGATCGATCTAACGGAAGAAGCTGATCTCTGGCTACAACCCAAGCCCGGGGACGACATCGCCTGGTTAAATGGATTGGCCCACATCATCATCAAAGAGAACCTCTACAATAAACCTTTTATCGACCAGCATACGGAGAGTTTTGAAGCCGTAAAAGAGAAGGTCTCCGGCTACACCCCCGAGTTTGTGGAGAAGATCACCGGGATTCCAAAAGACCGGTTGATCAAGGCGGCGCGGATGTACGCCTCGGCCAAAAATGCGGCCATCCTTTACTGCATGGGGATCACGCAGCACTCCAAAGGGACGGATGGGGTGAAGGCGATCTCAAACCTTGCTCTTCTCTGCGGCCAATTAGGAAAACCGGGAAGCGGCGTCAACCCTCTGAGAGGCCAGAATAATGTGCAGGGCGCCTGTGATATGGGCTGCCTGCCAAACGTCTATCCGGGATACCAGGGAGTGGCGGTAAAAGAATTAAGAGATAAATTTGAAAGCCACTGGGGAGCCGCGCTCTCAGAGAAGCCAGGATTGACCGTGATCGAGATGAGCGAAGCGGCTTATGAGGGAAAGATCAAAGCCCTTTACATCATGGGTGAAAATCCTCTGGTTACGGATCCTGACCTTTCTCATCTGAAAAAGGCCTATGCCAAGCTGGACCTGCTTGTGGTGCAGGATATCTTTCTCACGGAATCGGCCCAGGTTGCCCATGTCGTTCTTCCTTCTCTGAGTTTCCTTGAAAAGGACGGCACTTTTGTCAACACCGAAAGAAGGGTTCAGAAGGTAAGAAAGGCGATCAATGGACAGGAGGGACCCAGGGCGGACTGGGAGATCATTTCTGACCTCTCCTCAAGATTCGGATATCCGATGAATTACGGAAACCCGGAGGAGATCTTCGAGGAGATCAGGAAGGTGACTCCACAATATGCAGGCATTACCTATGCACGATTGGAATCCGGGGGCATCCAGTGGCCCTGCCCGGATGCGAATCATCCGGGAACGCCAGTCCTCCATAAGGGCAGGATCGTAAGAGGAAAAGGGCTCTTTGTCCCGGTCGATTATACTCCTCCGCCTGAAGCCCCTGACAGGGATTATCCGTTTATTCTGAGCACAGGGAGGGATTATTATCATTATCATGCGGGAAGCATGACCAGAAAGGTCAGGCTCCTCAATGAGATGTGCCCCGAGAGCCTTGTGGAGATAAACCCGACTGATGCGGAGAAGCTTGGAATCAGCGAGGGAGACCGGGTGAAAGTTGTAGGCAGAAGGGGTGATTTTGTTTCAAAGGTGAAGATTACGGATAAGGTATCAAGTGGAGTGGCCTTTGCCAAATTCCACTTTGCCGAGGCCCCGGTAAATGTTCTCACCAATACAGTGCTCGACCCTGAATCGAAGATTACGGATCTGAAGGTCTCTGCAGTTCGAATTGAGAAATGTTGAGGATAAGAAGTATATTGAAAATTCATAAATCTCTACTATTGAAATGAATGCGAGAAGATGTTAATTTTTTCACGAATTGTTTTTCTCCCTCAGGTATTTCTAAAGGAAGGAGATTGAAATATCAAATAATAACGGTATGTTATTTAAGTATGAGCTGGGTTTACTATTCTCGATATTTATCTTGACAAAAAAAGGACAATCTTGTAAGTTGTGCTGATCGAATGAAGAAACTTTTCACAAGGGGGGCATGATGCTGATAGATTATCTTCCCATCCTTTTTTATTTCGCCATTGCCGTCATCTTTGCCTGTTTTGCCATTACCGCCTCCTATCTGTTAGGCCAGAGAAAACCTTCAGCCCTGAAAGAGGCGCCCTTCGAGTGCGGCATGACCACTTACGGTTCCTCTTTCCGCAGGATCTCGATTAAGTACTACATCATCGCCATGCTTTTCCTGATTTTTGATATCGAAATCGTTTTCCTCTATCCGTGGGCAGTGGTCTTTAAGGAATTAAAGATCTTCGGCTTTATTTCAATGTCTATATTCGTCGGGA
>VGSS01000015.1 GCA_016874935.1 Deltaproteobacteria bacterium
TTGCGAGGGCGATCGTTTCAGAACGGGAGAGAGAACCTATTCAGACCACCCGGGCGCTGAGCAAGATTGTTTATGGCGCCATTCCAAAAAAGTTTCAATCGCGAAGGATTGATCCTGCCACCAGAACCTTCCAGGCCCTCCGGATCAGGGTGAATGAGGAACTGGAGAATTTGAAAGGGATGTTGGAATCGGGATGGAAGGTTTTAAGAAAGGAAGGCCGGATGTGCATCATCTCTTTCCACTCCCTCGAAGACCGAATGGTGAAAGAGGCTTTCCGAAGGTTGGAGAGGGAAGGGATGATGCGTATCCTGACGAAGAGGCCTTTAACGCCCTCAGAAGAAGAACAAAGGAAGAATCCGCGTGCCCGCAGCGCCAAGCTCCGGTGCGCAGAAAGGCTATGAGGAGAGAGGTGTCGAAGGGTTCAAAGAAAGAAGAGGACCGAATTCTCTGGACCGAGAAGGTCCCGAAGAGAAAAGCCAAAGGGATCAATCTCCACTTTCTCCTCTTCTTCAGCTTGCTCCTGTTCCTTTTCATCGGAGGCTCTCTCTTCTATGTCTGGACAAGAATTCAGGTCATCCAACTCGGATATGAAATCTCCAATGCGGTGAAGGAAGGGAAAGCGCTTACAGAGGCTAACAAAAGAATACGTTTGGAGGCGGCCACGCTCAAATCCTATGCACGGATTGAGAAGATCGCCGTGGAGGAGTTGAAGATGGTCAAACCCAAACCCGATCAGGTGATTGTGATCCGATGAAAAGAAAATCCATCAACTGGTTTAAGGTCAGGGTCATTCTCGTCTCGGTTGTTCTCTTCTTCTCTTTTGCCCTCATCGTGGGGAGGATGTTCCAGCTCCAGGTCCTCAAGAAGGAGCAGCTTTACAAGCTGGCGACCCGGCAACAATCGAGCCAGATCCCGCTGGTTCCGAAGCGGGGAACGATCTATGACCGGAATGAGAATGAGCTGGCCGTCAGCGTTGAGGTTGATTCGGTCTATGCGGACTCGAAAAAGATTGTTGAAGCGGAGAAAGCGGTTCAGAAGCTTTCTGCCATCTTCCAGAACGACCAGAAGGAATTGAGAGAGAAGTTGAAGAGCCAGAAGTCCTTTGAATGGATCGAGAGAAAAATCTCTCCGAAAGAGACCGAGGCGGTGAAAGCCCTCCACCTCTCCGGGATCCATTTTCTCAGAGAGAATAAGCGGTTCTATCCTCAATCCCACTTGGCCGCCCATATCATCGGGTTTGTCGGCCTCGATTCGAAGGGGTTGGAGGGAATCGAACTCCAGTACGATGTCCTGCTCAACGGAAAGCAGAATGTCCTGACGACGGAGAAGGATGCCAAGGGCCGGGCGATCATGATGTCCGGAGGTCCTCATGAGAAGGAGGAACATTACCGAAATATCATCCTCACCATCGATAAACAGATCCAGCATATCGCTGAGACCGAGTTGAGCCATTCGGTTCAGAAATGGGGAGCAAATGGAGGGATGGCCATCGTCATGGATCCGATGACCGGAAAGATCCTGGCCTTGGCCTCCTATCCCTTCTTCAATCCGAATCAATTCATCCAGTACCGGCCCAGGTCATGGAGGAACCGGGCGATCTCCGATGTCTTCGAGCCCGGGTCTATGTTTAAAGCCTTTCTGGCCGCGGCTGTCCTCGAGGAAAAGATTATTCAACCTACGGATTCTTTCTATTGCGAAAACGGATTCTACACCATTTATGACCGGACGATCCGGGACCCCTCGAAGCACGGATGGCTCACCTTCCATCAGGTGATCAAGGTGTCGAGCAATATCGGGGCGGCAAAGGCGGCAGAAAAGATAGGGAAGGAACGGTTTTACCGGTACCTCTGTGACTTCGGATTTGGAGAGAAGACTCGGGTCGGCCTTCCCGGAGAAGCAAAGGGGATTTTTCAGCACCCGAGATACTGGCCTCCGATCACCCTGAACACGATCGCATTCGGACAGGGGATTGCGGTCACAGGGATTCAGATGGCAACCGCACTTTCAGCCATTGCCAACGGAGGCGTTCTGATGAAGCCTCAGGTGGTTGAGAAGATCACGGACGAGAGAGGCAAGGTGATCCAATCCTTTCAACCGGAGGCTGTCAGGAGGGTCATCTCAGCGGAGACGAGCAAAAAGGTGATCGGACTGCTCAAGGCGACCACAGAGAAAGGCGGGACCGGAGAACAGGCGGTTCCCCAGGGCTATGAGATAGCTGGAAAGACGGGCACGGCCCAGAAGGTGGACAGTATTCTGGGCGGGTATTCTGAGGACAGGTTCACCAGCGGATTTATGGGATTTGCACCTGAGGATGAACCGAAGATCGTCGTCTTAGTTGTGATCGATGAACCACAGGGATCGACTTATGGAGGGATTGTGGCGGCGCCCATATTCAGGGCGATCGTGGAGAAGGTTCTTCCCTATCTTAATATCTTCCCGAAAGGAACGATGGTCGTCAAGAACGAATCAGAGATTCCCGCGAAGAGAGAGGCGGCAAGGACTTTGCCTGTGATCGAGGAGATCAAGGTAGGAAGGGGGACGGAAAGGGTTGTGATGCCGGACCTCGCCGGATTATCGATGAGAAGTGCACTGAGTCGTATGGAAGGAAGGGGACTGATCATCAAGGTTTCCGGAAATGGAAGGTTGGTGGAGCAGGTTCCCAGAGCCGGAGCGATGATCGATAAAGGAGATATCTGTTATCTGAAGTTTGAGTCTCCTTCGTAGTTGATGAATTCGTAAAAAGTCAAAAAGGAAAGAAAATGCCATGCTGAACTTGGTTCAGCATCTAAAGAAATCAAGAACTTATCAGACCCTGAAACAAGTTCAGGGTGGCAATACAGGACATTTTACGAGAACGTCGGAGTTCGGAGAATTTAATTTTTAAGTTTAAATATTTTCACTCCGAACGACGAACTCCGAACTCCGAACTTAAAACTTAAAGAATATGGAACTGAGCAAATTGATAGAAGGGGTGGAGATCAGAAAGATCGTCGGAGAGACCCGGAAGGATATTGAGGGGATTGCCTACCATTCCCGGCAGGTCGGCAAGAACTTCCTCTTTGCGGCCATCCGTGGATTGGAGGCGGATGGCCATCGCTTCATAGATGATGCGATCGGGAGAGGGGCGGAGGCCATCCTGTTAGAAGAGGGGCCCGAGATGGGTGGCAGGACCGCCATATTCGTTCCAAGCAGCCGTCAGGCCCTGGCAAGGGTTGCTTCAAACTTTTATGGCGATCCTTCGGCAAAGATGCGCCTGGTCGGCATCACCGGCACGAATGGGAAGACAACCACCACCTTTCTCCTCGAATCGATATTGAAAAAAGCGGGGTCCGCGGTAGGCGTGATCGGAACGATCAATTACCGTTACGGCCAGAAGGTCGTTCCCGCATTGAACACCACGCCCGAATCCCTCGATCTCCAGAGAATTCTTCGGGAGATGTCCGGGGAGGGGATCTCCCATGTGATCATGGAGGTCTCCTCCCATGGCCTTGACCTCGATCGTGTCTTCGGATGCCAATTCGACGGAGCGGTCTTTACGAACTTCACTTCCGACCATTTAGACTACCATCAGACCCTGGAGCGATATTTTGAAAGCAAGAAAAAGCTCTTCTTCGAATCGTTGATGAAAAGCCGGAAGACAGGACGGTTTGCCGTGACCAACTCTGACGATCCCAGAGGAGAGGAGATCGTAAGAGGAGTCGATCTTCCCATCCTCCGTTATGGTCTGGGAAGTTCCTCCGATTTCTCCGCAACAGAGGTGGCCCTCTCCTTCGAAGGCATTTCCTGTCGGGTCAGGACTCCGAAGGGAGAATTCCCTCTTCATTCGAAGTTGATCGGAAGATTCAACCTCTATAACATCCTGGCCTCAGTGGCAACGGGATTCGGGATGGGACTTCCCCCGGAGATTCTGAAAGAGGGAGTGGAAGATGTGGAAGGTGTTTCGGGAAGGTTTGAAAAGGTGGCAAACCGAAAGTCCATTCATGTCATTGTGGATTATGCCCATACCAGCGATGCCCTGGAACGGGTTTTATTGGGTCTGAGAGATACGCTGGTCTATTCCTCACAGAACAGGGGGAAGATCATCACTGTCTTCGGTTGTGGCGGTGACAGGGACCGGACGAAGCGGCCCCTGATGGGAGAGGTGGCGGGGAAGTATAGCGATCTGGTAGTGCTCACATCGGACAACCCGAGGACAGAAGACCCTCTCGCCATCATCGAGGAGGTAGAGAAAGGGTTTCAATCCCTTTCTCTCGAAGAATGGCGTCGAAACGGGATGGAGGCATGGAGATCAAAGAAAGGATATCTGAAGGTCCCCGACCGGAGAGAGGCCATCCGGACGGCCATCCAATTGGCCAAACCCGAAGACACGGTTCTGATAGCAGGTAAGGGCCACGAAGATTACCAGATCATCGGAAAGAAGAAGATCCCTTTTGATGACCGGATCGAGGTAAGGAAGGCGCTGGAGGAAGTGTGACATTTCATACCGGAGAGATCCTGAAGGCCACAGGTGGAAAAATTCTGCAGGGAGGAGATCAGGTTGTTTTCCACGCCATCACCACAGATTCAAGAACCGTGACCGAAGGAGCGCTCTTCATAGCGCTGAAAGGGGAGAGGTTCGATGGCCACCATTATGCCATCGAAGCCCTGGAGAAGAAGGCGGGCGGAGTGTTGTTGGAAGAGAGTCAGGCCAGCGACATTCGATGGAACGCTTATGCACCCAGACCGGTCATCGCTGTAAAGGATACGCTCCATGCCCTTGGGGATATCGCCAGGGATCGGAGACGCAAGTATGGTGTGCCTATTGTTGCACTGACGGGAAGCAATGGAAAGACCACGACGAAGGAGATGATCTCCGCCTGTCTCGAGACCACTTTCCCAATACTCAAAACAAAGGGGAATCTGAACAATCTGATCGGGCTTCCTCTTACGCTCCTCGACCTAACGGAGAAGGAGAGGGTGGTCGTTCTTGAGATGGGCATGAATGTGCCCGGCGAAATCAGGAGGCTTACAGAGATTGCAGAACCTGACGTGGGACTGATCACCAATATCCAGAGGGCCCATCTCGAAGGGGTGGGGAGCCTGGAGAGGATCAAGGGGGAGAAGGGGGAACTCTTCCGGAGGATGAGAAGGGATGGATCGATCATCGTCAATCAGGATGACCCCAGGGTGATTGATCTCGGAGAGGAGTTTCCGGGCCAGAAGATCACTTTCGGAATCGATCATCCTGCCGATGTGATGGCGAGGGAGATACGGGTCAAAGGGAGAGAGGGAACTTCCTTCATTCTCATTCTGGAAGGGGAGGAGACAGAGGTCCGTCTTCCATTACTGGGAAAACATTTCGTTCACAATGCCCTCTCAGCCATTGCGGCGGCGAGCCTCTTCGGCGTTGAACCGGAGAGAACAATAGAGGCCCTGGAGCAATCCCGGCCCTTTCCCATGAGGATGGAAATTCTCTCCCTTGGAAGCGGAAAGACCCTGATCAACGACGCTTACAATGCCAATCCGGATTCGATGGAACTGGCCCTCCAGACCCTTTTAGAGGCAAAAGGAAAGGGCAGGGCCATTGCCGTCTTAGGCGATATGTTGGAGCTGGGAGAGTTTACTGTGGAGGCCCATCGCCAATTAGGAAAGAAGGTTGCAGAGCTTTCGATCGATCTCCTCATGGCCATAGGGGAAGAAGCCCCTGTCGTTGTGGAGTCCGCCATTCGGGAAGGATTGGGGCATGAGAAGGCAAGAGTGGCGGAGAGCCATTCCGAAGCCGCTTCGATCCTGAGAGAATTTGCCCGGGAAGGAGATTGGATACTGGTCAAAGGTTCGAGAGGGATGGCGATGGAAAAGGTTGTTGAGGGCTTGAAAGAAAGGAGGGAGGAAAGAAATGCTCTATCATCTGCTCTATCCTCTTCATGAGCTGATCTCCTTTTTCAATGTCTTCCGTTACATCACCATCCGAACGGTCTACGCCATTCTGACCGCCCTGCTCATCAGTTTTGTGATCGGTCCATGGATCATCGAGAAGTTGAGGACTTTTCAGATCAAGCAGGTGGTGAGGGAGGATGTTCCATCCCGCCATCTCTCCAAGAACGGGACGCCCACGATGGGAGGAAGCCTGATCCTGATGGCGCTTCTCATCCCGACCCTTCTCTGGGCTGACCTGACGAATCGATATATCTGGATTGTACTGCTGACCACTCTGGGATTCGGTGCGCTTGGATTTTTTGATGACTACAAGAAGGTCCGGGATAAGAATGGCATGGGCATTAAGGCGCGATATAAATTCCCCATCCAAGCAGCGATGGGTCTTGCGGCAAGCTGGATTCTGTTCAACACCATTGACCACGATTCAAGACTGATCTTTCCCTTTTTCAAGAGGGTGATGCCGGACCTCGGAAACTGGTACGTCCTCTTCGGAATGCTCGTCATTGTGGGCACGGCCAATGCCGTCAACCTGACTGATGGCCTGGATGGATTGGCGATCGGACCGGTATTGATCGCCAGCGGCACCTTCATCCTTTTCTGTTATCTGGCCGGTCATTACCAGTTTGCCAGTTATCTTCAGATCCCCTTTGTGAAAGGAAGCGGCGAGCTGACGATCTTATGCGGAGCCCTGCTCGGTTCCGGCCTGGGCTTTCTCTGGTTTAATACCTATCCCGCCCAGGTCTTTATGGGCGATGTCGGTTCTCTGGCGCTGGGAGCGGCCCTGGGGACGATCGCTGTGGTCACGAAACAGGAGTTTCTCCTGGTGATCGTGGGTGGGATCTTTGTGGCCGAGACGCTTTCGGTCATCATTCAGGTTATCTCTTTTAAGTTGCGCAGGAAGAGGGTCTTCCGGATGGCGCCCATCCATCACCATTTTGAATTGAAGGGGTGGGCCGAGCCGAAGATCATCGTTCGATTCTGGATCATCGGCATCATCCTGGGATTGGTGGCCATCGGCACATTGAAACTAAGGTAAAAGGAGGAATATTGGAAGAATGGAACATTGGAATATTGGGTTAAGAAGTGGCTTACCCATTACTCCATCATTCCATCCTTCCAGCTGAAGTTATGGATCTTCGCAGCAAAAAAGTACTGGTGGTGGGACTAGCGAGAACAGGGCTGGCGACGGTCAAATTTCTCAAGAAGAAAGGGGCGATTGTCAGCGCTTCAGAATCGAAGCTCGAAGCGGAGATGAAGGAGGCCGCTTCGGAGTTAGGAGAGATGTCCATCTCATTGGAGTGGGGAGGGCATACGGTGAGTCACTTTCTCAACCAGGACCTGATCATCCTGAGTCCGGGGGTTGATCCAACCCTCGAACCCATTCAGAAGGCGCTGGACAGGGGCATCCAGGTGATCAGCGAAACGGAACTGGCTTGTCGTTTTATCAATGTTCCCATCATTGCGATCACAGGCACCAATGGGAAGACAACCACCACTCTGCTCATCGGAGAGATGCTGAAGGAAGAAGGGAAGAAAGCCGGAGTCGGCGGCAATGTGGGAGAGCCTTTGATCCTCTTCGCGGAGAGAGGAGATCAATGGGAGATCCTGGTCGTTGAGGTTTCCAGTTTCCAACTGGAAGGGATCGAAAGCTTCCGACCCCAGTGCTCGGTTCTCCTTAATATCACCGAGGATCATCTCGATCGTTATTCAACATACGAAGATTATATTGAGGCAAAGATCAAGATTTTTAAGAACCAGAGGGTTGAGGATGTAGCCATCCTCAATCAGGATGATCCCATTGTGATGAGGTATGAGAAAAGGGTGAGGGCGAAGAAGTTCTTTTTCAGCCTGAAGGAGAAGGGCGGAGAAGGCGCCTTTTCGAATGGTAAAGAGATTTTTCTCAAACTGAACGGATTCGAAGAAACATATTCTTTGAGTCAGTCGCCGCTGAAAGGGATCCATAATGTGGAGAATATGATGGCGGCCATCATTGCGGCGAGACTCTTCGGCATCTCGAAAGAGGCGATCAAGAGAGTTCTCAACCGGTTCAGGGGATTGGAGCATCGCCTCGAATTTGTCCGGGAGATTGAGGGGGTTTCCTATTACAACGATTCGAAGGGGACGAACGTGGGTTCCGTCGCCAAGTCGCTTCAGAGCTTTCAGGAACCCATCATTCTGATCGCGGGCGGGAAGGATAAGAATACGGATCTTCATCCCCTCACGAAGTTGATACAGGGCTGTGTAAGGCGGTTGATTCTGATCGGAGAGGCCAAGGAGAGGATGGCCCGGGAATTGGGATCTTTGACCGATACGGTCATGGCAGAGACGCTGGAGGAGGCAGTGCTTCTGGCTCACCGGACGGCGAAGAGAGGAGAGATCGTCCTCCTCTCACCCGCCTGTTCGAGTTTCGATATGTTCAGGGATTACAAAGAGAGGGGAACAGTGTTTAAGGAAGCAGTGAGCCGCCTTTAGAAGGCGGAGTGATGAGTTCGGAGTATAAAAAAATAGAAACTCCGAACTCCCAACTCCAAACTCCGAACTAATCATATGAGATCAAAGGGTAAATTCGATTTCATTCTTCTGATGGTGGCCCTGGCCTTGGTGGGAATCGGGATCGTCATGGTCTATAGTACGAGTGCGATCATCGCCGGGGACCGGTTTGGCGATCCCTACTACTTTTTGAAGAGGCAGGCGCTTTATGCAGGAGCCGGTTTCCTATTGATGATCATGATGATGTTCTTTCCTTACGAGCTACTGAAGCGATTTGCCTATCCCATCTTTGCGCTTTCCGTTCTGCTGCTCATCGCCGTATTGATCCCGGGAATAGGCCATAAGGCGGGCGGATCGATGCGATGGTTGAAGATCAGCGGCTTCACGTTTCAGCCCTCAGAATTTGCCAAGCTGGGCCTGATCATCTTTTTAGCTTACTTCCTGACCAAGAAGGAAGACAGGATACGGAGTTTTTCCTTCAGTTTTCTCCCGACGATTCTGCTCTCCGGTCTGGTCATCGCACTAGTATTGAAGGAGCCTGATTTCGGGGCGGCTCTCTTTCTGGCGGCCATGGTTTTTATCCTCCTCTTCATGAGCGGCGCAAGGGTGATCTATATCGCCGGCGCTTTCCTGCTCGCCGCTCCGGTGGCCTACGCCTTTCTAATGAATGCGGAATATCGTTATAAGAGGCTGATTGGTTTCATCCGTCCCTGGGAGGATCCCACAGGGACCAGTTTTCAGATCATCCAGTCTTTCCTCTCCTTTGGCTCGGGCGGTCTCTTCGGGCTGGGACTGGGAGAGGGAAGACAGAAGCTCTTCTTCCTCCCGGCCCCTCACACGGACTTCATCTTCTCCATCATCGGAGAGGAACTTGGGCTGGTGGGTGCAGTGGGAGTGGTGCTTCTCTTTTTCATCCTGACCTTCAGGGGAATCCAGATCGGAATTTCCATTCAGGATAAGTTCGGTTCCTATTTAGCGCTGGGGATCACCTTAATGATCTCCCTTCAGGCAATCATCAATATGGGAGTGGTTCTGGGACTTCTTCCGACCAAAGGGTTGACCCTTCCCTTTGTCAGTTACGGAGGGACCTCATTGATTGCCAATTTCATCGGGTTGGGGATTCTTCTTCATCTTTCAACCCATGCGGAACGAAGATGAGGTGTGTCATTGCCGGAGGGGGCACAGGGGGCCACCTCTTTCCAGGTATGGCGATAGCCGAGGCTTTTATGGAAAGAGAGACGGGCAACGAAGTCCTCTTCATCGGAACGGAGCGAGGAATTGAAGCCAGGGTTCTGGCCGGAGGGAGATTTAATCTGAAGATGATCCACGCCATGCCCATTAAAGGAAGATCCATCACGGGGAAATTGAACGCTCTCTTGGCTCTTCCGAAGGCCGTTGCCGAGGCGCTGGCCATCCTGAAGGAGTTTCAACCCCAGATTGTTTTAGGCGTGGGAGGATATGCTTCCGGGCCAGCGGTTCTGGCCGCCTCTCTTCTCAGGATGAAGAGAGCCATCCATGAGCAGAATGTGATTCCGGGAATGACGAATCGATTTTTAAAAAGGTTGAGCCAGCGAATCTTTGTCTCTTTCGAAGAGACGATGAGATACTTTCCTGAAAGGAAGACCGTTGTGACCGGCAATCCGATCAGAAAGGAGATAACTGCCTCTGGGTCTTCACGGGAGAGGGGAGATCGGTTCACCATTCTCGTCTTCGGCGGCAGTGCGGGTGCGCACCGAATCAATGCGGCCATGATGGAAGCCCTGGTCTCGCTCCAGGATATGAGATCCTCTTTGAGATTGATCCATCAGACCGGCAAAGAGGATCTGGGTTTCGTTTCAAAAGGCTATGAGGAGAAAGGATTCGAAGCAGAGGTGATGCCTTTTATTGATGAGATGGCGAGCTGTTACCGGAGGGCTGGCCTGGTGATCTGCCGGTCAGGGGCGAGCACGGTTGCAGAACTGGCGGTCTGCGGAAAGGCATCGATTCTCATCCCTTACCCCTATGCGGCTCATAACCACCAATGGATGAATGCAAAAAGGCTGGTTGACCGGGGTGCGGCCAGGATAATTCTGGATGAAGAGTTGGAAGGCCCTTCGCTTTCGGAGACGATTGTCCACCTTTACCATCATCCGGAGGAAAGGGAGAGGATGGAAGAGGCGATCCGGAGAATGGGGCGTCCGAGGGCAGCCGAAGAGATCGTGGAACATTGCTATGAGTTAGTGAGAACCTCGCTGGAGGCAAGAGGTTAGAGGTTGGAGGCGAAAGATCTGGCCTCAAGTCTCGCTGTGCGAGACAATCCTCAAACCTCCAACCTCAAACGGTGATTTGAGCGATGTATCGAAAAGGGAAGATTAGAAACATCCATTTTGTCGGAATCGGGGGCATCGGGATGAGCGGAATCGCCGAGGTTCTGCTTAACCTGGGTTACCGGATCAGCGGATCGGACATGAAAGAGACAGAGGTGACCCGGAGGCTCCAGGCCCTAGGATGCGAAATTGATTATGGCCACCGAAGGGAGAATGTGAAAGAGGCAGATGTCTTGGTCGTCTCCTCTGCTATTCGTCCGAATAATCCGGAGATCGAAGTGGCTGAAGAACGGCTCATCCCCATCATTCCGAGGGCAGAAATGCTGGCGGAATTGATGCGGATGAAGGTGGGCATCGCCATTGCAGGGACCCATGGAAAGACGACGACCACCTCCCTCATTGCCACGGTTCTGGGCGCGGCCGGGCTCGATCCAACCGTGGTTATCGGAGGAAGACTGAACAGCATCGGCAGTAATGCGAAGTTGGGGCAGGGAGAATTTCTGGTTGCCGAGGCGGATGAAAGCGATGGGTCCTTTCTTAAATTGATGCCCACCATCGCTGTGGTGACCAATATTGATCCGGAGCATCTCGACTACTATAAGGGGATTGAGGAGATCAAGGAAGCCTTTCTCCATTTTCTAAACAAGATTCCTTTCTTTGGGTTGGCCGTGCTCTGCCTCGATCATCCCAATGTCCAGAGCTTTCTCCCGAAGCTGAAGAAGCGGTTCACGACTTACGGGTTGACCACCCAAGCAGATTTTCAGGCGGGGGAGATCGAATTTGACGGGATCTCCACCGCCTTCGATGTCATCTGTCAGCGAAAAGAGATTGGAAGGTTAAGGATCCGGATGCCAGGCCTTCATAATGTCTATAACGCGCTGGCTGCGGTGGCCACTGCTTTTGAGCTTGACATCCCGTTTCAGGTCGTTCAGGAGGCCCTGAAGGATTTCGGCGGGATTCAAAGGCGGTTTCAGGTTAAGGGCGAGAAGAAGGGAGTCCTCATCGTGGATGACTATGGCCATCATCCCGTGGAGATCATGGCCACATTGAAGGCGGCGAAAACAGGATGGAAGAGAAGGATCATCGCTGTGTTTCAACCCCATCGCTACACCCGGACGCAAGCCCTCTTCCAGGATTTCCTCGCTGCCTTTTACGATGCGGATGTCCTCATCCTGACGGATATCTATGCGGCTGGAGAGGAACGGATGGAAGGGGTGGAAGCAAAAGCTCTCTTTGAAGGGATCAGGGAGTACGGTCATAAGGATGTGACCTATATTCCCGACAAGAAGGAGATCGTTGGCCATCTTCTCGATGTCGTTGTCCCGGGAGATATGGTGATCACTCTGGGCGCAGGAGATATCTACCAGGCGGCAGAGGAGCTGATGAGTCGTTTGTAATTTCGGAATGCGGATTTCGGAATTCATTCCGCACTCCGCAATGGGATGAATGATTCGGGACTGTAAAAAAGAGGCGAGGGGTTTGATTGAGGGAAGGGTGCTCTTCGAGGCGCCGATGAAGAAATATACCTCCATCAAAGTGGGAGGGCCTGCGGAGTGCCTCTTCTTTCCGAAGAATGTGAAGGAACTGAGAAAGGTGATCCGGCATGCCCGGAGAAAGAAGATACCCGTCTTCATTTTAGGGAAAGGGACCAACCTCATCGTGAAAGACAGGGGAATTCGAGGCTGGGTGGTCAGCCTGACGCAGGGGATGAAGAAGGTCCGGATGGATGGAGAGTATATAGAGGCTGAAGCCGGTTGTTCGCTTCAACAACTGGTTCAATTCTCCATTCAAAAAGGGCTTGCCGGACTTGAACCTTTTTTTGGCATTCCGGGGACCGTGGGCGGTGGGTTGGCCATGAATGCCGGCGCATGGGAAGCAGAGTTGAAGGATGTTCTCCATTCTGTCACGTTGATGAAAGAGGATGGAAAGGTGGTGGAGAGACCCCGGTCAAGACTCCGGTTCTCTTATCGAAGCCTGACCTTACCGCCATCCTGGATCATCCTGAAAGGAAGCTTCCATCTGAGGAAAGGGAGAAGAGAGGAGATCCTTGAGCGGGTGAAGTCCTTTTCAGAGATGAGGAAGAGAACACAGCCTCTCGACTTCCCGAGCGCAGGCTCCATTTTTAAGAATCCGGAGGAAGGACCCGCAGGAAAGTGGATTGACGAGATCGGGTTAAAAGGGTTCAGCATGGGGCATGCAATGGTTTCAGATCGCCATGCCAATTTTATCATCAACCTGGGAAAGGCGACCGCGGAGGAGATTCTCCGCCTCATCGAGTGGGTGGAGAGAAGGGTCTATGAAGAGAAGTCCATCTCCCTAAAAAGGGAGGTGAGGGTGGTGGGTGAAGCATAATGCGGAATTCGGAATGCGGATTGCGGAATTCGGACTGCGGAGTTTTGACGGGAAGTAGATGAAGGATCAACCACTTAAAAAGAGGAAGATCGGTGTCCTGATGGGAGGCCTGTCCCGGGAGAGGGAGATTTCGCTCCGGACAGGAAAGGCTATATGGAAGGCGCTCGTTGAAAAAGGATATACGGCCTGTCCTGTGGATGTGGGCCGTGACATTGCGGAAAGGTTGGGGAAAGAGAAGATTGAAATTGCCTTTCTCGCTCTCCATGGAAGGTACGGGGAGGATGGGACGATTCAGGGGATGCTGGAATTGATGGGGATTCCCTATACCGGATCGAGCATTCTGGCGAGCGCGCTCTGCCTTCACAAGATCATGGCCAAAAAGATCTTGCTCCAAGAGAATGTCCCGACACCCCCATTCGAGTTCCTCAAACAGGAGGAGGTTGAGAAAGAGGCGCCGAGAAAAATCTCCCTTCCCCTTCCGCTTGTGGTCAAGCCCGCGCGGGAGGGATCGACGATCGGAATCTCCATTGTCAGAAGGGAGGAAGAACTTCTTCGTGCATTGAAGGAGGCAGGGAAATACGATGAAGAGATCCTCATTGAAGCGTTTATGAAGGGCAAGGAGATCACCGTGGGCATTCTCAATGACATTCCCCTTCCCATCATCGAGATCGTCCCCAGGAGTGGGTTCTATGATTACCATTCGAAATATACGAAAGGGGAGACGGAATATATTATCCCGGCCCAGATTCCAAGAGAAAAGTATCTCCATGCCCAGGAGATAAGCGTCAGGGCTTTTCACGCCCTTGGTTGCTCGGGCTTCGCAAGGGTGGATCTGATGACGGATGAAGAAGGAAATCCCTTCGTCATCGATGTGAATACGATGCCGGGGATGACCGAGACGAGCCTCCTGCCCAAGGCCGCGGAGTTTGTGGGTATCTCTTTCGGGGAACTGGCAGAGCGGATTCTTTTAGGGGCTTCGTTAAAGATAGGGGGTGGAGGGTAGAGGGCGGAAAGCGGTTCCTTCCACCTTCGGGAAACCAATATGGGTGAAGAAAAATTTTTCAGACCGGAGAAGAAAGGGGACGAAAGGATAGGAGAGAGATTTCAGGAAATTCTGAAAAGAGCCACCCGGGTGGCCTTTCATGTCCTGATTCTTATCATCTTCTTCTTTGCGGGCCATCAATTGTATGTCCGCCTTCTGGAGAACTCCTTCTTCCAAGTGAGGGAGGTAGAGGTCAGGGGTTGCCGGAAAATTCCGGAGAAAACCATTCTCTCGCTCGCAAGAATCGAAGGAATGCCCAATCTTTTTATCCTTTCGCTGAAGGAGATCTCCAGGAGGGTGGAAGTCCATCCCTGGGTTGAGTATGTGAAGGTGAGAAAAATTTTCCCTGACAGAGTGTTGATCCATATTGAGGAGAGGAGACCGATGGCCATCCTTCAACTGGAGGAACCTTTTTATATTGATTCGAAAGGGGTGATCTTTTCGAGGGTGGGAGATCGGGATGAATATAATTTCCCCTTTCTCACCGGTTTGAGCCGGCAGGCGTTTGATCAAGACCCGGTCACGGCAAAACATCTCGTCACGAAAGCCCTCGAATTTTTAAGGATCGCGGATCAGGAAAGGGCTCCTCCCCTAAATGGGGTTTCGGAGATCCGGATGGAGAAGATTTTCGGGATTCAATGTTTCACGCAGGCCGAGGGGGTGGAGGTGAGAATGGGATGGGATCACTTTGGAGAAAAATTGAGGAGATTGTCCCTTATCTGGACCGATCTTCAGAGAAGGGAAGTCTCGGCAGCGTCGATCGACTGCAGTGACTTGAAGAGAATGGTGGTCAAAAAGATTTCCCGCAGGTCAAATTAGAAAGGAGGTGATCCGAAGATGGGCAAGAGGGATTCGCTGGTCGTCGGATTGGATATCGGGACGACAAAGATTTGCACGGTTGTAGGGGAGATGGCAGATGGCCAGGTCAATATCATTGGCCTCGGGACCTTTCCCTCAAAGGGATTGCGCAAGGGTGTGGTTATCAATATCGAAAGCACGGTCCAATCCATTAAAAAAGCGGTGGAAGAAGCCGAACTGATGGCCGATTGCCACATCACTTCCGTCTATGCGGGCATTTCAGGAGGACATATTAAAGGGATCAACAGCCATGGGGTCATCGCCGTCAAGAACAAGGAGATCACGCCGAATGATGTAAAGCGGGTCATCGATGCGGCGAGCGCGGTGGCCATCCCGATGGATCGGGAGGTCATCCACATCATCCCTCAGGAGTTCATCGTGGACGATCAAGACGGAATCAAGGATCCGGTCGGGATGTCAGGAGTGAGATTGGAGGGGAGAGTTCACATCGTCACCGGCGCCATTACCTCTGCCCAGAACATCATCAAATGCGCCAACCGCGCCGGTCTCGATGTGAATGACATCGTCCTGGAACAATTAGGTTCGAGCGAAGCCGTGCTGACCCAGGAGGAGAAAGAACTGGGGGCGGCCATTATCGATATCGGCGGCGGAACGACGGACCTGGTCATCTTTTCGAATGGGTCGATCAAACATACAGCCGTCTTCTCCCTGGCCGGAAATCATATCACGAACGATATCTCCGTAGGACTTCGCACGCCTGTGGAGGAGGCCGAGAAGATTAAGATTCGTTATGGGTGTGCGCTCACCTCTCTGGTCCGGAAGGATGAGACGATCGAAGTCCCCAGCGTAGGGGGGAGAAAGCCCCGTGTCCTTTCGAGGCAAACCCTTGCGGAGATCATTGAACCCAGGGTGGATGAGATCCTCGGTCTGGTTCGAGATGAATTGGTGAAGATGGGTTATGGGAATCTTGTTGCCTCAGGCGTGATCCTTACAGGGGGGAGCGCTATCCTCGAAGGGATTCCCGATCTGGCCGAACAAATCTTTAATCTGCCTGTCCGAAGGGGGATCCCCATGGGAATCGGGGGTCTGGTCGACCTGGTCAACAGCCCGATCTATGCCACCGGAGTGGGCCTCGCCCTTTATGGAAGTCGAAATATGGTCCAGAGTCGGTTTAAGGTGGGCGAGGGGAATATCTTCAGCAAAGTTACCCGGCGGATGAAAGAATGGATAGGAGAATTCTTTTGATGAATAACCAATTTCCAAGCACCAATCATCAAATAAGCTCCAATAACCAATATCCAAACTTCAATGAGTTTTGGTTATTGGAATTTGGGTATTGATAATTATTTGGAGTTTGGAATTTGGGTATTGGAGCTTAATCTTCTAAAAAGGAGGAAGATATGATCGAATTTGACGAGAACAGAAACATGGCCGCCAAGGTCAAGATCATCGGGATCGGAGGAGGAGGGAATAATGCTTTGAACACCATGATTTTGAGCCACCTCACCGGCGTCGAATTTGTCGCAGCCAATACCGATGCTCAGGCGTTGGCGGCAAACCTGGCCCCGATGAAGTTCCAGCTGGGCGCCAGTTTGACCAAAGGCCTGGGAGCCGGCGCTAATCCGGAAGTCGGGAGAAAGGCGGCTCTGGAAGATGTGGAGATGATCCGCGAAATCCTGAAGGGGGCGGACATGGTCTTCATCACCGCCGGCCTGGGTGGAGGAACCGGCACAGGCGGGGCTCCTGTGATCGCAGAGGTGGCTCGCGAGATGGGTGCGCTCACCGTAGCCATCGTCACGAAGCCCTTCCACTTTGAGGGAAAGAAGAGGATGAAACAGGCGGAAGAAGGTCTGGCCAATCTGAAGATGACAGCGGATGCCCTGATCACCATTCCGAATCAACGACTTCTGAGCATCAGCGGCAAGAATATGACCTTACTGGAGACCTTTAAGAAAGCGGATGAGATTCTCTTCCATGCGGCCAAAGGGATTTCGGATATCATTGTCGGCCATGGGATTATCAATCTCGATTTTGCCGATGTACGGGCCGTCATGTCTGAAACCGGAATGGCGATGATGGGAACGGGAATTGCTTCCGGAGAAAATCGGTCAATGGAGGCCGCCCAGAAGGCGATCTCCAGTCCGCTCTTAGAGGATATCTCGATCGAAGGGGCAAGAGGGCTGCTCATTAATATCACCGGCGGAGAGAATATGACGCTGAGCGAGATTAATGAAGCGACGGGCCTCATCCAGAAAGAAGCTCATGAAGATGCAAATGTCATCTGGGGGATGGTGATCGACCCATCCATGAAAGAGGATATCCGGATTACCGTTATTGCCACCGGCTTCGGAAAAGCCGTGGAGAAAAAGGTGGATAAACCGGTTTCATCTGGGCTGAAACGATTTTCTCATATTCCCGGTTTCAAGGATCGCAGCAAGGAGATTCCCCCCTTCTCCATCAGCGTCAAGGAGGGGAACCGGGAAACCCCCGCTTTTATGAGAAGGGTAAAGGCCAATGAACGATTCGATGAGTTGAAATTGGATTCTCCGTCCGATTTCGCCATTGAGGATGAGGACCGTTTTGACATCCCGACTTTTTTAAGGAAGCAGGCGGACTGAAGCTGGAAAGTGGCAGGTGGTTAAAAGAAATATTCCATGAACGTGTGGAAATTTGTTATAGTGTAGTTACGACTATCCACATTCCACTATCCACTGACCAAAGATGATTTCCCGGAAACTCATTCAGAAGGCGAAGACCATTCTCGAAAAAGAGAGGGGGGCTGCCCGAAAACCCTGGGGAGGAAAAATTTCGATATGTCTTCTCTATCCGAACTCCTATCACGTGGGTATGTCCAATCTCGGATTTCAAGCCGTCTATCAGAGGTTCAACTCAGAAGACGATGTCGTCTGCGAGAGGGCATTCCTTCCCGATCTGGAAGACCTCCAGGAATACCGGAGGACGCAAACCCCGCTTCTCTCACTCGAATCCCAGAAGCCCCTTTCAGGCTTCGACCTATTAGCCTTCTCCATCTCCTTTGAGAACGACTTCCTCAACATCCTCACTCTACTCGATTTAGCCCGCGTTCCCCTGGAGCGTCACCTTCGAGGAGGGAAAGATCCGCTGATCATGGCGGGAGGCGTGGCCGTCTTTCTCAATCCGGAGCCTCTTAGTGAATTCTTCGACCTCTTTGTCCTCGGAGAAGCAGAGGAGGTGATCGGAGAATTCCTGGAGGTCTACCGTCACTCAGAGAGGAAAGATCTATTGAGAAGGCTGGCGGGAGTGGAGGGGATCTATATCCCGGAATTTTATCGTGTCACTTATGCTGAAGATGGAAGGATAGAGAGGATTGACTCTGAAGCAGGACTGCCCAGGAAGGTTAGGCGGAGATGGATTTCCAAGATCGATCAATTCCCGACCCAATCGAGTCTCTTCACTCCGGATACGGAGTTCAAGGAGATGGCTGTGGTGGAAGTGAACAGAGGCTGTCCGAGGGGGTGCAGGTTCTGTGCGGCCTGTTTTGTCTATCATCCTTTTCGAAACCGGAGTTTCTCCTTGCTTGAATCGCTTTCCAGGGAAGCCATTTTAAAGGAAAAACGGATCGGTCTTGCTGGAACCGCCATCTCCGACTATCCCTCTCTGCTTCCACTATGCGAGGGTATCCTCTCCCATGGCGGGGGCGTCTCGATTGCCTCGCTAAGGGTCGATGCGATCACGCCCTCCCTCGCCGACTGTTTGAGAAGAGGCGGAGTTAGCACCGCCGCCGTTGCTCCGGAAGCGGGATCGGAGAGGTTGCGGAAGGTTTTAAAGAAGGGTTACGGAGAGGATGAGATTTTGAGAGCGATCCGGACTCTATTTGAGAACGGGCTTTCGCAAATCAAGAGCTATTTTCTCATCGGACTTCCTTCCGAGACGGATGAGGAGGTGAAGACAATCCTCTCCCTTTCGAAAAGGATTGAGCATCAGATCGTCTCCACCCGTGCGGGCGAGAAGAAAAGGTGGAAGCTCATTCTGAGCGTCAATCCATTTATCCCCAAGCCGGCGACTCCCTTTCAGTGGGTTCCTTTTGAGAAAGTGGCTGAATTGAAGAGAAAGCTGAAGATCCTCCGCAGTGGGGTCAGAAGGGAAAAGAACATCGAGTTAATCCATGACCTTCCCAAGTGGGCCTATATCCAGTCCCTGCTTTCGAGAGGAGACCGGAGGGTGGGGCAGATCTTGATGGCCGCTCACCGCCATCAGGGGAACTGGGAACAGGCCCTCCGGGAGACGAGCCTCAATCCTGACTTCTTTGTCTATCGGAGAAGGGATCTGGATGAAATCTTTCCCTGGGACCTCATCGACCACGGGACCCCCAAAGAGAAGTTGAGGGAGGAATATGTGACGGCAATGAA
This sequence comes from Deltaproteobacteria bacterium, assembly GCA_016874935.1. Classification (GTDB taxonomy): domain Bacteria; phylum Desulfobacterota; class BSN033; order BSN033; family UBA1163; genus RBG-16-49-23. The sequence continues at coordinate 19,314 of VGSS01000015.1, forward strand.
AGAAGCAGGAGTTAAATTTAACGATAAACGATAGACGATGGACGATGGACGGCAGACACGAGCCACGGACGCAAAATATAATAACCAATTTCCAAGCACAAAAGATCAAATAATGGCCAAGATCTCAATGACCGAAATCATTCATCACCTCTTCCCTCTCCCCCCAGGAGGCTGTGTCGTAAACCCCTTTTTGTCACCCTGAACTTGGTTCAGGGTCTCGTAGGTATTTGATTCTATTAGATGCTGAAACAAGTTCAGCATGACATTTTTAACCATTTTGCCTATTACGACACAGTGTCCAGGGGAGAGGACAAAGGTGAGGGGGCTTTGGGTATTTGGTCATTGGTATTTGGATCTTGGAATTTGGGTATTGGAATTTCCATTGAGGAGATAGCGTATGAAAATAGAGAAAGTTTCGTTCCAGAGTGAAGGTTATAAGATAGCAGGGATCCTTCATCTTCCGGATCGAGAATGCCCTCCCTGCGTGATTGCTTCTCATGGTTTGCTTTCGAGCAAAGATAGTGAAAAATATATTGTTCTTGGAAACCGGATGTCAGAAGAGGGGATGGCCGTGTTGAGGTTTGATTTTAGAGGGATTGGAGAGAGTGAAGGAAGCGAGGAGGATAATACAATCAGCAAGAAATTGAACGATCTCGGTTCTGCCATCGATTTTGTGAGGTCCTATCCGGGTTTAGGAAAGGAGATTGGCCTGGTGGGATCGAGCCTTGGCGGCTTTCTCTCGCTCATCAGGGCTTCAAGGGACAGACAAATCAAGGCCCTGGTAGTCTGGGCGACCCCTCTTCATATGGACGATCTCAGTTCAAAAGAGCAGGAGGAAGATTATCCGCTGCCTCCCGAAGCCTTCTTTCAAGACCTTCCAAAACATCGGCTCTTGCCCATTTTACCGAAAGTCTCTAACTGTTTGGTGATCCATGGAGAGAGGGATGAACTCGTGGAGGTAGAACAGGCCCTGGGAATCTTCTATCACCTTAGTTCTCCCAAAGAAATCCATCTGATCGGAGGCGCTGATCATCGCCTAACCGATCCGACCCACCGCCAGCGCGCCATCGACCTGACCGCGGAATGGTTTAAAAGATATCTTTAACGTTTTGGATTAGTGAAGTCCCGACTATCCGGGATTTCCCGAAGGGTGGAGACGCCAATTTGGTGTTATCTGCCGGTGCGGGCATTATCTTAAATTGAATAATTTCCTAAGTCTGTTACTTACTTCGTCTTGAATTCGAGGAGACAGTTCACCTAATTCGCGTTGGAGGCAAAGGGTGGTAACCGTCATGAGGCGGTGTAACCGTAATGTAGAGGAAACCCGTAAGCCAGTTGCACCAAAATCGTCCCTTGTCGAATCTAAAATGAGGTCTGTTTCCAATAAATCGGCAGGTTTCCGGCTACTAATAAAAGCCAGAATAACATGACGATGTATTCCGATAGGATCAGTCAAACATACCGCTGGGCGTACTTTAGTTCCCGAAAAATCATCAAATGGAAAAGGGATCAAAACCACTTTACCTCTGATCATAAAACGGCCTCCCATCCTCAAGTGTGTAAATATCCTCCTCAGGCTCTTTCAAGAAATTGAAGGCTGGGTTTGTGCTTGCTGCCTGAAGCCATTCCTTTTCACCCACTTCAGTATCTTCGGGTAATAAGATAATAACGCGAACCCTCATTGGGCCAATAATCGGTAACGGCTCGTCCAAAACAAGCTTCCGTTCTGCATCAATCGTTCCTGCAGCTTCAATGGCTTTTTCTACATTTTCCATACCTATTTCCCTCCCGTCTTATATATTATAACATGGCCGCACTGAGCAGATAACTTGTTCACATCGGCACCTTGTGCTGATATACTCCCAATTTAGGGGTGATATCAGCACTCGGTGCGGATATTCTACCTCTGGCAGAATTGCCAAAAAACCTCCTTCCGACAAATAATGTCACTCATCACCTCCTTTCGGAGGTCTTTGAAGGTAACTCCCCTCTCTCCCCTCTTAAATTAAGAGGGGATGGGGGAGTTAGAACAGGGTCTATATGGAGTTCTTCACCATTAAAGACCTTCAAAATCTTTTGTAATGTACCGTCAGTAACAGGAAAACTCCAATTTTTTCCGTAGGTTGCCATCTGCGGCCATCTATGGTCTTAATTTTTGAAACAAGAATGGGGTCATAAGGGAAGGAAACAATTAGGCGACCAGACGGATCATCTGAGATTTGAATTCTGGCCATCATACAATCCCTTTACCCCGTTAGAAAGCCCCGCTGCTTGCCCCGTGCCAAGCTCAGCTTCTATCGGGGCTTGCAGCGGGGATGAGTCAATTACCTTATTAGCGAACACAGGGTTTAACCCGCTTCGCCAGCGCTTGCGCGGCGAGTGCCGCGTGTGAACCTTCCCATTAGAAGGGCGAAGCTTTTCTAACCGGGTTTACTTTTTAAGGTTTAAAGGGGACGTATTGGAAATGCCTATTTTGAAATAACATATCATAATGGTTAAATATGTCAATAATTTTTCTCTAAACCCCGTTGTTGCAGAAAATGGTATGAAGCAATGCTTCCAAAGTCTTGCCCCATCAGACATTGAGACCAAATGGCATGCATCATTCTGGACTTCACTGAATGTGACGTCCTGTAATGGCTGTTGAACACTCTTCAAAAGAAACCATGACGCGGTATTCAGATGATAGCATCTATTTTTAATGCAACAACGGGGTAAAGGTGGCAGGTCAGTGTGGCTGAAAGGAATGACGCCCAATTTCTGTATCCCGAACCAAGAGGACCACGGGTTCTACCCGTGGGTGAATTGGTCCTCTGGTACGGGATGTTCGCCCCTTCTCGGGCGTCTTTTGGGAACCACGGGCTAAGCCCGTGGGGCTCCATAAGCCATTTGCCTTGATGAGGATTGGCAGTTATCATTAAAATATGGATACTCTCACACATACGCTTACCGGCGCTGTGATTGCCAGGGCTATCGATGACAAGAAGGTCGGCCGTTGGGGGATGGTGGCAGGGTTGGTCATGGGTGCTTTTCCGGACTCCGATTTTATCCTTGGTCTCTTCAACCGTCAATTCTTCCTCCAATATCACAGGGACTTCACCCATTCCATCCTCCTCATCCCCTTTTATGCCATCCTTTTCAGCTGGCTCTTTGTTAAGATATCGAAGCGGCCTCAATTCTGGAGCTTTTATAAAATCTGTATCTCCGTTCTATTGAGCCATGTCCTGCTCGATCTGCTCACCTCTTATGGGACGATGATCTTCTCCCCTTTCTTTGAGCACCGTTTTGCCTGGGACTTGGTTTTTATCATTGATCTGATCTTTTCCGGAATCATCTTTGTCCCGCTATTGGCGAGCCTTTTTTTAAAGAGAAGAGCGCAATGGGTCTGCCGGGGATCGCTCATCGGGCTTGCCACCTATATCCTCTTTTGCTGGGTTCAGCACGGGCAGGCTTTAAAAGAGGTCAGAAATTTTTCAGAGGGATTGAAGGAAGAGGTCATTCAGGTTGCGGCCCTGCCCCAACCCATTTCTCCTTTCCGTTGGGCCCTCTATGTGGAGACAAAAGCTAATGTTTATCAGGGATTTTTGGATCTGACGAGGAAGGACTCCCCTGAACCTGTCTCTCCTCGGTCTTCCTTCTTCAGCAGGTTGGACAGCCTCTATTATCCATCCGGAAACATTCCTTTTCAGTCCTGGGAAAAATTGCCGGACTCACCATGGGTGAAGAAAGCCCTCGCATTAGAAGGCATCAAGTTCTTTTACTGGTTTGCTCGATTTCCTGTTGTGAAGTCTGTTAATTTAAGAGACGGAGTCCACAGGGTGGAGTTTATGGATGTGAGGTTTTTCCTCCCCGGGATACGCCTCCCTTTTGTCTATTATGTGGAATTGGATGATCAGGGCCTGGTTCTGTCAGAAGGGTTTGTAGAAGATCGAAGAAGGCTATAAACTCGATTTAATTTCTCCTATCTTCCATGTTGCATCCTCTTTCTTAAAGACCACATCGAGAATCGTTTTGCTTTCCTGGGGCGGGCCTCCACTTTTCGGAGAAAACCTGACGAGCCATTCTACCCTTGCCCTGGCAATATCTCCGGATAACGAAGGGTTTCCTAGGGCATAAGTGAGATCGAGGAAATTGAAATTTTCCCAGGATTCAAGCGTCGATTTCTTTTTCCCTTCCCGATCCTTAAAATCATTCGAGTAGCATGATAGAAAGAGATCGATATCCTTTCTCAGGTTTGCCTTCCTGATATTTTCGAGAAGGTTTCTTATTTTCTCTATCTCTTCCGCCTCTATGGGGGAAGAGATAGAAGGGGGAATCCCCGAAGAGGCGGGCGCCGGAGAAGAAGCCTGCTCTTCAGAAGGAGGGATGGCGCTCGAATCCGACTTCTTTGTCACGATGTGAGAATGGGTGGACCAGAAGAGATATCCTGCGGCAATGCAAATGATGGCGATGCCGCTCCAGTTCAAAAAGATCCGTGGATAGTCTTTTTTTGTCTTTCTTACAAACCTTCCCTGTTTGATCTGTTCCTCTACGGTTGTTTTAGCCGTTTTCTGATCAGGTGTTTTGTCCTGGGAAAGGCCTTTGCCAAAATCGGAAGGGAAGGGCGCTTTGGGGGCGGCTTTTTTGGCTTCAAGGGGGCGAGGAGGTCTCGGCCTTTCTTTCTCTTGGGGTGGACCTGGTGGAACCAGAGCGGCTCCGCATCTGATGCAAGACTGACCTCCCAGGTGCTCTTTTTTACAAACCGAACAGATAAGATGCTGAGGAGGCGACTCCAGCCATTCTCGGGCGGTCAAAACTTGTGAAGATTCTTTCCCGACATCAGGTTCCTGATCGGTTTTAAACTCCTCTTTTGTTTGAAAGGAGGTTAAAAGAACGACCTCCGCCCCGCACCGAATGCAGGCCTTTGTTTTTTCATAGATGATTTTACAATCGGGGCAGATGAATTTTTCTTTAGGTTTTTCCTCAACGGATTTTTCTGTATCTCCAAAATCCGGGAGGGTCTCTTCTTTTTTAATCAGGAAGCTTCCACATTGACCGCAAAACCTCCTGTCATCCTCATATTCGATACGGCATTTTTTACAGAACAACATCTTTCGTTTGCGATCCTTACATTGGTTTGGGTTTCGGGGTTGTCGAAGGAGGAGGTTTGGGGGCCTCTGAAATGGCGGCCTTGCTCACCCATGCCTCGCTTCCATCTTGCAATCGAACCCGTAACCAGTTTCCCTTATCTTCGAGAATTGACAAAGAAGTTCCCTTTCTAACACTTCCGATTACTCTGTAATTGAGTCCAGGCCCTTCTCGAAGGTTGACGGAATCCCATATGACCTTCGTTGTGCGAAGGGAAGGGGGAGGGGATGGCAAGGTCACTTTTGGAGGTTCTGAAACAGATGGAGAGACAGCAGGTGGAGCAGGCTTGGGTGGAGGTTCTGGGGCGGGCCGTGAGTCAGGGGTTTCTTCCTTCTTAGGCTGTTGGACTTTTTCTTCGACAGGAGGGGCAGGTTTCTGTTCGTGCTTCTGTTCAGGTTTTACTCCTGCGCAATTTAATGTAAAAGATAGGGCAACCCAGAGGATCGCTATCTTTAGAAGAAAGAACCTTTGAAAAAGTCGTGAACCTTTTTTCATCTCTTTCAATTTTGATAATAAGAGAGTTTCCGTGTTTGATAAATAGCAAAATTGATACCAATTTCAACCATTCCCAACCCTTTGAATGTAAACGTTATATTTTAGTAAGTGTTTAGATTTTGAACGAAAAAGTACAATATTTGTCCTTCCTGTGGCAAAAAATTGACATCTTCTGTCCTGTCTGGGAAATTATTATTCTATCCATACTATAAAGATCCAGATGAGGCGATGCAATTCACTTTGGGTTAGGATCTCTGGGATAATCCTTTTTTTACACTTTCTAAGATATTGGCCATGGTCGAACCGGCATGGCCATGAATGACGATATCCGCCATGTCGTCGTAAGGGGTGGAATCTCTGTTGATGATCACCAATTTCGCTCCGTTCCTTTTTGCCACGAGTGGCATGGAAGCGGCGGGTTGGACGACAAGGGAGGATCCGATGACGATAAAGAGGTCGCAAGTCGAAGAACGGCGATATGCCCCCTCTGTTTCTCTCTCAGGCATGGGTTGGCCGAATGAGATCGTGGCGGGCTTGAGAGGGCCGCCGCAATCATCACAGTAAGGGACCCTCGTCTCTTTTCGAAGACGTTCCTGAATTTCATCGCGGTCATATCTCTTTTTGCAATTTAAACAGGTGACATGTAGTGCTGTCCCGTGAAGTTCGATAATCCTTTCTTCAGAATTTCCGGCTTTATGATGGAGGCCATCGATATTTTGGGTGATAACGCAGTTGAGTTTGCCCAGTCTCTCCAGTTCGGCAATGGCGAGGTGGGCCGGATTAGGTTGAGCCTTCTTCATCGGTTCGTACATTTCAGTAGCCATCTGCCAGTATTTTTCCCTTGAGGCTTCGCTAGCCAGAAATTTCTGAAAATAGAAATCCTCCGGATCGTATCGATCCCAAACCCCGCCGGGACTGCGGAAATCAGGAATCCCTGATTCCGTGCTGAGACCCGCCCCCCCGAAAACAACCACCTTCTTAGCATGGATGATCCATTCGGCCACCTGTTTTAGTTTTTCTTCCATTTTGCATCCTTTTGAGCATTTTCCGATAAATCCGAAATTCGAATATCGAATCTCGAAACAAAGTTTAGTGGTTATCAGAATATCAGGTTGTCAGGTAGCAGATATCAGGACATCCGGGCATCGGGTTAAAAATTTTCTCATCTTCTTTTTTCCTGGTATCCTGATACCCTGGTACCCTGCCCCCTGATTCCCTGGTAACCTGATTCCCCATCGAGAAACATTTCGTGTTTCGATTTTTTTATATCATACACTTCTCCTAACTTGCAAGGCAAAGACGGCATATGATAAGCTTTCCATATGCGATGCAATTTGATCAAACAGGGGTATCCCCAGGGAAGCTGCTTTGTTGAGGTGGAGGGTGGAAAGTCCCTGGCGTGCGAGGCGACGCTCAAAGGATCGGACAGAGGATTGCTCCGGTTAATCTCTGCCGCCCACCTTTCACGCCCGGAAAACTATCTCTCTCTCTATCAGTCAGGATGTAACTTCTCCTGCCGGAAATGCCATTCCTGGGCCTTCACCAAAAAGGCCAAAGGGGAATGGTGGTCGCCTGCCGATGTGTTGAAGGCCTGTAAAGAATATGAAAAGGGGGTGACGATTCGGGAACCCAGGAAGAGAGCCACTGCCTTTCATGCCCATGAGTCCTGTCGCTGTTGCGGCGCCTGTGTCATGTATGGAAAACGATCCTCCCTCTGTCCCAGAGTGATCCAGAAAAAGGATATCGTTCTGAGCCCTCAAGGATGGGGGCCTGCGAGGGATATCGTGGCTTTTACCGGAGGAGATCTTACCTGTTGTCCGGAATTTTATATCGAATGTTCGCATCTGATCAAATCAGAGACCCGCCTCTGGATTCTGATTGAAACCAATGGCTATGGGCTGACCCCCCAGAACCTCGATGCATTGAAGGAGGCAGGAATTGATTCTTTCTGGCTCGATATCAAGGCTTATGACGGAACGGACCACAAATGGCTGACCGGCTGTTTCAACCGCCACATCCTAAGGCTTCCTGAAGAGATCATCAAAAGAGGGTTTGTCCTGGAAGTCCTTTCCCTTTATATCCCTAACCTGGTTGAAATCCCCCAGCTGAAGAAGATCGCCCGGTTGCTCTTTGATGTGGATCCTGAGATCCCCTTTACGATCCTCGCCTTCTTCCCTGAGTATCAGATGAAGCGATACAGAGGCCCGAAGGTCTCAGAGATGATCTCGGCCTACAATGAGGTCAAGGCTGTAGGCCTGGTTAATGTGAGGCTGGGGAATACGGGGATTTTTGCATCATCCGAAGAGGATCACCACCTTCTAAAGGAGAAGGTGGGGGCGGGGAACTATTGAAAATTCGGAATGCGGATTGCGGATTGTATCCTTATTATTTATTGCTTCTTCATCCTGGTTGTGATAATGGGAATACAGATAAAGGGGGAAAGTATGGAGAAAAAAGTCCTCATCGTGGATGATGAGGAGAGAGTGGTCCGGTCGGTTACCGGTGTTCTCGAAGACGAGGGTTTTCGGGTTGCCGCGGCCCAAAGCGGAGAGGAAGCAATCGAAGCCTTTCAGCGAGAAAATCCCGATGTCACCCTCCTCGATATCTGGATGCCGGGGATGGATGGCATCGAAATTTTAAAACGCTTTAAGGGAATGGTTCCCGATTGCCAGGTGATCATGATTTCAGGCCATGCGACGATTTCCACTGCCATGGCTGCCGTCAAGCTGGGGGCCTTCGACTTCATTGAAAAACCCATTTCTCTGGATGTTCTCCTTATGACGATTCGTCGGGCCCTCGACCGCCAAATGGAATTATCGAGGGACGAGCAACCACGGGGGCTCCCCTCTGAAAAAGCGGATATCTCTTCTCCTCTCATTTCTTCGATCCCTGAGGCGGTTGCTCCCAAAGAGTCTCCGAAGAGAAAATCAACCTCCCTCACTCTTCAGCAGACGATTAGAAAGAGCGTCGTCCTCTACGGAACAGGGCTCCATTCCGGGATGAAGACCGGACTTCTCCTTCAACCTCTCCCACCTCATAGCGGTATCCTTTTTGGAAACATCTCGTATGATGAGGTGGTCCCGGCCCATCTCGATTATGTCCAGACAACCGAATTTGCCACCTCTCTGAAAAAGGGAATGGCCATCGCCAAGACGATCGAGCATCTGATGGCAGTGCTCCATGCCTATCGCATTACCAATTTAATGGTGAAGATGATCGAGGAAATCCCGATCATGGATGGCTCTGCCCTGGAGTTCTGCAAGATCATCGAGGAGGCCGGGATCGAGGAGCAGGAGGAGAGGGCAAACGAAATCGTGATCGATCGAAGGTTCGAAGTCGTCCATAAGAACAAATCGCTCATCATTGAACCGGCGGAAACCTTTTCCATTCATTATTTTTTAGATTACCCGTCTCCCATCGGACAGCAGACTCTCGATTTCGTATTGGAAAATGAGGAGAAATTCAAAGAGCAGATCGCTCCTGCGAGGACCTTCGGGTTTTTGAAGGATATCGAGATGCTCGAGCGGATGGGATTGGGCAGCGGGGGACGTCTCCACAACTTCATCCTGGTGGACGATGAAAAGATTGTCAACACGGAACTGAGATTCTCCGATGAGTTTGTCCGGCATAAGATTCTCGACCTGATCGGTGATTTCTATCTACTCAATCGTCCGGTCCGGGGCAAAGTGACGGCCCACCTGACCGGCCATACAGAGAATATTGCCATGATGAAAAAGATACAGGAAGGGATACCGGGAAAGGAACGCTAATACAGATTCAATAGACCAATAACCAAATTTCAATAACCAAATAAATTCCAAATTCCAATAACCAAACAACAAAATGTTCAATAAATGGATGATTGGTTATTATTTGGCGTTTGCCTGCCTGCCGGTAGGCAGGGAATTTGGTGTTTGGTTATTGTTGCATTGTCTAATGCGTTTGTATTAAATAAACCGGCCCTTTTGAGGAGGAGGAAGAGAGATGGTGCGAGAAGAAAGACCCCCTGTAAAAGAATTTCTGGATATGCTGGCGGACATATTGGCTGAAAAATATTTTGAGCGCATGGATGAGCGGATGAAGAAGATCCCTGAACTCCGGAGGCTGATCACCGCCAAAGAGGCCGGTCAGTACTTCAGCCTTTCCACTGAAACGATCTATCGTATGGCTTCTCTGAAAAAGCTTCCCTATCTCAAGATCGGAGATCGGGTTCTCTTTGATATCAAGACCCTTGACCACTGGATCGAAAGGCATCTGATCAAAGAAAAAGAGTGGAAGAGGGAGGAACTGAAGGCTGAGATTGAAAAGGATAAGTTGGATGCCAAAGGTTCAAAAGAGTCTGATCTCCTGACCCTCCTGAAAAAAAAGTAAAAGATTAAGAAAATTTGTATCAATTTAGCAGTTTGAAATGAACCTTTTAAAATCCCTCCCCACCTCCCTTTGCCCGGTTGTCTACGGGGATAAAAAGGCCAAAGGGAGGAGAAATTATTCCCCCCTTTTGACAAAGGGGGATGGAGAGGGATTAGACACCTCTTTCCAAAAAGCTAAAGTGTAACGCCGATCCTTATTGCCTTCTATAAAGAGACCTAAAGTTATCCCTTGACAGGCGATAAGGTTCACTTTAAAATAAATCTAAGAAAAGGAGGTGAGGTCCATGAGATGGATGTTCCCCCATGCAACCCATTGTTCGACCTGCGGTTCGATACGCTGGTCCTGAGCATGACATGAAACGGCTCATCAAAAGTTGGAAGTAGGATTTCAGAACGAATGGACCACTTAAAAGGCCGGAAGAAGTTCTCTCCGGCCTTTTTGTTTATGTTATTAATCCTGTCGGATAGCAGGCAACACCCTATTTCAGAAAGTCCTTTCTTATAGGGGTGAAGGTATCTACTATTCGGACATGGCTGGTAAGTAACTGTACGGAGTGGGGCAGATTCGGTGGTACCGTGAACATATCCCCTGGCCCAAGGCGTGTCAGCTTGTTTTCCATAAAAAGATTGATTTCCCCGGAAGCCACATATGAGACTTGTTCATTGGGGTGCGAATGAGGCGGGTCGGGTTCAGAGGTGGGGCCGTCATTAAAATCCACCACCACCGTCATCAGAGTTTCGGTGAAGGCGAGATATCGCGTACGTCCTGGTGCGATGATTTCAGGCGTTAACTCAGATCTTTTTATCATTCCCATTTGGATTTCCTCTCTTTTGATGATGTTGTGTCTCGAACACAAGGGTTATGAAAAAAGAACCTGTCTTTTACCGCGCGAGCCACCCACCGTCAACGGCTATCGTATAACCATTAACATAATTGGAGGCTTCTGAAGCAAGGAAAATAGCGATTCCTTTCAAATCATCCGGCATACCCCATCTTCCTGCCGGTATCCTTTCTAAAATCGCTTTGTTTCTTTCCGGGTCTGCCCGTAGGGCTGCCGTATTATCGGTTGCCATATATCCGGGCGCGATTGCATTAATATTTATATTATACTTAGCCCATTCGTTGGCCATAAGCCTCGTAATTCCCATGACGCCGCTTTTACTGGCGGTGTAGGATGGAACTCTTATCCCTCCCTGAAAGGAAAGCATGGACGCGATGTTGATGATTTTCCCGTCCGTTTTCTGCTTTATAAACTGTCTCGCTACCGCTTGAGAAAAAAAGAATACGGTTTTCAGGTTAACATTCATGACATCATCCCAATCTTTTTCACAAAAATCGACGGCATCTGCCCTTCTTATAATTCCCGCGTTGTTTATCAAAATATCAATTTTTTTAAATTTTTGAATCGTCTGATCAATGATGTCATCGATCACTCTGATGTTAGATAAATCCTTCTCGATCCCCAAGAATTTACGACCCCTTTCTTCTATCCCCTTTTGAGTCTCACCCAAATGATTGACGTCGACCCCGACAATATCTGCACCTGCCTCAGCCAAGCCGAACGCCATCCCCTGTCCAAGCCCTGTCCTCGCCCCTGTGACGATGGCCACCTTTCCTGTCAAATTGAACGCATCGAGTATCATGACAAACCCTCCTCTGAAATAAACTATTTCAACTCTGACATGGGAACTTCGTCCATGTCCGTGAAAGTCTGATTTTCTCCAGCCATTCCCCAGATAAAGGTATAATTGCTTGTTCCAACCCCCGAATGGATCGACCAGCTCGGGGAAATAACAGCCTGCTCATTTCTCACGACGATATGGCGAGTTTCTCTTGGCTCCCCTGATAAATGGAAGACCACGGAATCATCGGGTAAATCGAAATATAAATAAACCTCCATACGTCTGTCATGCGAATGGCATGGCATTGTATTCCACATACTGCCGGGTTTTAAAACAGTCATCCCCATCACCAACTGACAGCTATTTAATACTTTGGGGTGGATAAACTGATAGATGGTTCTTTCGTTGGCTTTCTCCGGCGCGCCAAGATGAAGCTTTTGGGCATCATTGATTGAAAGTTTCACAATGGGATGGGCAAAATGAGCCGGGGTACTGTTGAAATAGAATTTAGCCGGGTTGTTCCTGTCGGAGCTCTTGAATGTTACTTCTTTAGAACCCATGCCGATATAGAGGCATTCCTTTTTCTCCAAAACATATTCGTTGCCATCCACGGAGACGATGCCCTTCGAACCAATATTAATAATTCCTATTTCCCTTCTTTGAAGGAAAAAATCTACTCCCAGCTCCTTGGTCACTTTCAGTTCCAATTCTCTATCGGGCGGGCATACTCCTCCAACGATGATTCGATCGATATGGCTGTATACCATATTCATTTCATCCTTTTCGAAGAGCCCTTCCATTAAAAAATGGTTCCTGATTTCTTGAGTATCCAACCGCTTCATATGATCCGGATGAATTGCATATCGAATATCCATAGCTTGCTCCTTTCCCCTTGATGGTTTCCTGAAGGTCGATCTGCGGCGTTGCGCTGCATCCTTCATCAACGGAGCGTCCCCCTCAAGGGACCCTCATTTCTCAGGATTGGCGCGCCTTCCGTCTGGATTTTTCCCTTCTTCCCGCCGTGATTTTATCATACCAATCGTCTCCACTGTAATATTCCGGATTGAATAAATGATCATGATGGCACCTGAAACTGGCAAACAGGAGTATAGAACCCTTTTGGGAATGGCGAAAACATTCGTCACATCCTGCGCCAAAACGGTCAACTTTAAAGAATAATAGAAAAAGATTATAACAAAACATATCACAAACAATTCAATGATCACCCGATATCCATATCTCATTCTTACATTTTTTATTCTTTTCTCCAGCCAATCCCCAACCCCAAAATGCTCACGCGAAATCCATAAGGCTGCCGCCCCGTAAAAAACCAGGTAGGCATATAAAAGTTCGATGATCTCATCGAACCAGTGCAAGGAAGCGACGGGGAAAAAACGGACAAAAATATTAGCCGATATTAAGAGGGTCAGGAAGAAAAAACTGGCTATCGTAATTCCCTTTAAAGCATATAAGAGTGCCTTGTCAATCCGTTTTAATAGATTCATCTGGTTTCCCACGGAGCCCCCTTTTATTTACCCATGATGAGATTGGGAAGAAAAGTGGCAATCTGTGGGATGTAAGCAATCAGGACGGTCACCACAAAGATTCCCATCAAATAGGGTAGAACCTCCTTAGACAATGTTGCGATATCAACCTTGCTAAAACTGGTGACCGCAAGTAAGCACATCCCAACAGGCGGTGTTAAATTCCCAATCATAATGAGTAATGTCATAACGACGCCGAAATTGACCAGGTCGATCCCGAATTTTTGTGCGATGGGTAAAAAGAGGGGTATCGTGATAATAAAGATGGCGTTTCCCTCGAGAAAAAACCCAAGGATCAAAACGACCATAATGACTATGACTAAAATACCCGAGGTTGTGGCACTCATATCTGTCAAAGACAAGATGATCTGATCCGGGATCTTCTGATGTATGGTCAGCCACCCAAAAAAACCGGCCGCAGCAATAATAAACAACAACCGGATGGTCTGTGTTATAGAAAGCCAGAAAACCCGGGGTAAATCTTTCATTTTTAAATCTTTATATAAGAACCCTAAGAATAACGCATACAGGGAGGCAACGACCGCTGCTTCGGTCGGTGTAAAAATTCCCGTCAAGATTCCGCCGATGATAATAATCGGGGTTAATAAGGGCAAAAACGCTTCTTTGACCGATTCCAGGATTTCTTTTGAATCAGCCTTCTTCTCCTTGGGAAAATGGTAGCGTTTCGCCAACAATCCGACGGCGACCATTATTGCTACTGCCATTAACCCTCCGGGAATAAAACCCGCCAGAAAGAGCTTGCTCACCGATATACCCGTCAACGCTCCATAAAGAACAAAGGGAATGCTTGGAGGAATAACGGGGCCGATTGTAGCCGCCGCGGCTACGATGGACGCGGAGCATTTGGGTTTAAATCCATTATCGACCATGGCCTTATGCAAGACTTGGCCTAACCCCGCAGCGTCGGCGATGGCTGAACCAGACATACCAGAAAAGATGACATTGGCGATGACACACACCTGCCCGAGCCCGCCTGGAATATGGCCAACCACAGCCTTGGCGAACCGAAAGATCCGGTTTGTAATACCTCCGGTATTCATGAGATTCCCTGCGAGTATAAAAAAAGGGATTGCAAGCAGTGTAAAGCTGGTGGTGGAAGCATACATTCTCTGGGGGAGCATCGTCAGGAGTGAACCCTGGTCCAAACCGATGAAAAATATAATGGCTGTCAGAGCTATAGCCACAGCAATGGGTATATTAATCAGAATGAGCACTAATAACAGTGCGAAAATCATCAACGTCAGCATCTTATATAGCCCCTTTTCCCAAAATATTCAGACTTCAGGCTAGAGATAAATTAATGCGTCTCTCCTTCTGATGGGTTTGGCGACAAAATAGGATTTATGAAGAGAAATTGAGATCGGTGTATAATTCGCCGATCTCAATTTCTCCCTTTGATAGCCTCAGCTCGTCCAGTCCGCCGTTTACCCCATTAGAAGTAATGCCCCGCTGCTCTGCGGCGGGGTTACATTCTAAACAATTCCGGCGGGGTTTAACCCGCTGCGCCAGCGCTTGCGCGGCGAGTGCCCCGTTGGAATTTCTAACGGGGTTTACTTAGCCTCATCCACCATTTTGATGAAAGTAGCGATATTCTCTTCTCCGGCAATCGCCTGCATCCGGTCATAAGCGGGTTTCATTAATTTTTTAAATTCCGTCTTATCCGGATAGGTAATTTCCATTCCGAATTTTTTCAGTTGGTTGATTTGATCCGCTTCATCCGTTCTTGCTTTTTTTCTCATCCAATCGCCGGCTTTCTTGCTTTCTTCTTTAACGATGGTCTTTTGTTCGGGTGAAAGTTTGTCCCAAACTTTTTTACTGATCACATGAACCATCGTATTGTAATTGTGGCCTGTCATGGCAAGATACTTCTGGGTTTCATAAATCTTATTCGAGTAAATAACCGCAATCGGGTTTTCCTGGCCATCCACCACCCCCTGCTTTAAGGCCATCTGCAATTCACTGAAACTGATCGTAGCTACAACAGCTCCCAAGGCTTCCATTGCGGCCTGAGTGGGTAATTCCGGAGGGGTTCTCACTTTTAACCCTTTGACATCGGCAGGACTATTCACAGGGCGTTTGCTATTGGTGAGGTTCCTAAAACCCCATTCCCAGTTTGAAAGAAAAACCAGTCCGGCTTTGTCAAGATCCGGAAGGGCCCATGGGAGAAATTTACCGTCCAAAACCTTATCAGCGTGTTCATAACTGTTATACATGAATGGTAGCATCACACAGTTAAACTTCTTGGAATACTTCCCAAGTTGTCCTTGAGTGGGCAAGCTCATATCCACTGCACCCAATATATTTTGTTCAAGGACTTCGGGGGGGGATCCAAGGGCATTATTAGGATAAATGATCACTTTAATGTTTCCATTGGTCCTTTTTTCAACGCCTTCAGCAAACATTTTACTGGCTAAATTCCCAGGATGTGAATCTGCGGCGAAATGCCCCAATTTCATCTCAATGGGGGCAGATTCGGAGTCACTGACATAGGCAAATGGCCCACCCATTACCAGCAGAATAAGAATCAATGCAAGCCTCTTCATTTTTTCCTCCTTTTATGATTTTCTTGTTGTTGAAAAAATATCATCCTTAATTTCCTTCCCTCGTTTCTTTTGATTTTCATATATCCCATCATCCCTCCTACTCCTTGACCTCCATATAACCTAACTTGGAAGAGATAAGACCAGCGGCTCTTATGACTTCCGCGACAAAGTATTTTTCCTGCGGGGTCCCGATCTTCCTCTGGGGGCCGGAGATGCTCAGGGCCGCAATCACATTTCCAAGGTGGTTCTGGATAGGGGCCCCGATGCACTCCACCTCTTGCTCGATTTCCCTGTGATCGAGTGAATATCCTTGCTTTCTTATCGCCTTCAATTCTTCCACAAGTTTCTGCTTCGAGGTGATGGTCCTCGGGGTAAAGGGAGTTAATCTTATTTTACGGATGATCCTCGATTGGTCGTTTTCAGGCTGGAAGGCGAGCAACACCTTTCCCAGTGCGGTGCTGTGGAGGGGTCCCCTTTGGCCGATTTTAGACATAACCCCTAAAGTCCGTGGAGAATCGACCTTGTCGACGTAAAAAATCTCTGCGCCGCTCAGGACGGCAAGGTGAACCGTTTCCTGAACCTTTGCGGCAAGCTCCGCCATAACCGGCTTGGAGACCTGAATGAAGTCCATTTGTTTTAAGTAGGTGTTTCCAATTTCAAATACACCCAGACCCAGGGAGTATTCTCCGGTCTTTTTATCTTTCTGCACGAAGCCGCACTTCTCCAAGGAGAGCAGGATCCGGTAAGTGGTGCTCCGGTCGAGTTGGAGTTCACGGGCGAGTTCACTGATCTTGAGATGGGTCTTCTCGCCCAAAAAACATCTCAGAACATTCGAAGCCCGAAGAATAGAATTGATCAAATATCTGTCCCGCTGATTTGTAGTCATTTTAATTGGGCCCTTCTCTTGGAGTTTCGTTCGAACCCCTCTCCCCCATTGCCGACCAGACAATAAAATGTTTTTTCCCTCTCACGTGATATCCTCCTTTCCCGTAAAATCCTTCATGAATGGTTGAACCCTTCTTTCTATCTTTCTCCTTTGCCTCGCCTCCGAGCTATCCTGTCCCATTTCCCTTCTCGGGGGTGTTGTAATAATAAAACATTTCTTTTACTATTTAATCAAATGTTATGTCCATCGAGATGTTTTGTCAAGATATTTCTTTGGAAATGTCTTGGGAAAATACACTGCATGAATGGATCGGCGGGTTGACTTGATGATATAAATTTAATAATAGGTTAAGGTGAACAGGGGAATGATATTCAAGAATAAGCCCGGAGAGGGATTCTTTGAAAAACCATCGGATAGACATCCCCGTTTGATCTAAAGGAAAAAGAATCACTGTGTCAGAGACTGGAATTCGAAATATAGAAGATCTGGGGGGAAGTTCCTCCCATTCCTTTCTGCCCTATGTGGGGCCGCTCCTTTTTCTCGTCGGGATCTTCTTCATCAATTTTCTTTCAAGAGTTGTTTTCTCCCCCCTGATGCCCACGGTGGAAGGAGATCTGAAGATAGGGCATGATGAGGCAGGGTCCTTCTTTTTCCTCATCACGCTGGGATATTGTGTGGGATTGTTTTTTTCCGGTTTTGTCTCTTCCCGTCTTGAACATAGGCGGACGATCATTCTCTCTTCTTTCGCATTAGCCGGGGCTCTCTTTTTAGTCAGTGCGACCTGTCACCCCTGGGGAATCCGATCCGGGCTTTTATTTTTGGGATTGGCGGCCGGATTCTATCTCCCCTCCGGAATTTCAACTTTAACGAGTTTAGTCAGCCAGCGCCATTGGGGGAAAGCCATTGCCATTCATGAACTGGCTCCCAATCTTGGTTTTATCGTGGCTCCCCTTCTCACGGAGGTTCTCCTGAGATGGTGTTCATGGCAGGGGATATTGACCGTCATTGGGGTGGCTTCTTTGATGGCGGGAGCGGTCTTTGCCCTCTGGGGAAAGGGAGGGAATTTTCCTGGAGAGGCACCCAATTTTGGGACTTTAAAAAGTATACTCAAAGAGCCCTCTCTGTTGTGGATGATCACTTTCTTCGCATTAGGCGTGGGCGCGAGCTTCGGCGTCTATTCGATGCTTCCCCTCTATCTGGTTTCGGAGAAAGGGATGGATGGGACCTGGGCAAATGCATTGCTCGCTCTTTCGAGAATATCACCCCTGGCCACCTCCTTTCTTGCAGGATGGATGACAGACCGTCTGGGCGTAAAACAGACTTTGAAGATCGTCTTTTTAACTTCAGGGGTGGCCACAGCAATGATTGGAATCGTACCGGTGCCGTGGATCCTGCCGATCATCTTTCTTCAACCCATCCTTGCCACTGCTTTCTTTCCCGCTGGTTTTGCCGCCCTTGCAAGGATAGGGTCTCCTCGCATCAAGAATGTAGCCATTTCGCTCACCGTACCGCTGGGTTTCCTCATAGGAGGAGGGGCGGGAACTGCCGGTCTTGGCCTAGCCGGTGAAGCAGGATTATTCTTTCTCGGCTTCATCCTTCTTGGAGGAATCGTCGCTGTAGGCTCCCTGCTGGTGAGATATCTGAAGTTGGTCAGTGAATAATCGGCGGTCCCTATTCCTCTTATTTTTGAACGATTTTTTGCCGTGCAAGGATTTCCTCTGTCCGTATTGCGTCTTTGAAGGCATTGTTTCGGTTTAATTCTTCGAGGCTAATCCCTGCGTCTGTATTGCCTGACCAGCGCCGACAGAGGTAGAGGCTCTCATAGATTCGTCCGATCCGGTATTCCCTGCAGATTTGCAGGGCAGCTGCATAATCCTCACCATAACTCACGTTGAGAAATCCGATTTTCCGCATGAAACCGGTGTTAAATGCCCGCGGGGCGCCCAGGCCATTGATGCGCAACGCATTGTTGTGGCCATTCTCATCGGTCCATTCGGGGTGGTCGATGAGACCGGGCGGAATTTCCTCCAACTTGGAATCGACGAGGGTATAGGAGCCGATCACCATGGCGAAATTTCCCTGACGCAGCATGTCCACCATCTTCTGCAGGGTTTGGTTGTCTCTGTAAAGATCATCCGAATCGAGTTGGACAGCATAACGGCCACAATCTTCATGGCGAAGGGCCTCGTTCCAGCAGCCTCCGATCCCAAGATCAGTCCTCTCAGGGACAATATACTTGAGTTGAGAAT
>VGSS01000016.1 GCA_016874935.1 Deltaproteobacteria bacterium
TGATGAGTTTGGCGATCAATTCCACGGAGTTAATTCCGCGGCTTGACATCTCGCCAAAGGTCTCCCCGTCTTTAAGAATTTCTGAGCCCAATTCATTCACATTCTCTATCAGCCCTGCCACGACAATAGCGAAATTGCCGAACCTGGATGCGATGATGAGTGGCTGGGGATCCCTATCGCTGATCACCCCGATCCCCAGAGGGCCTTTCATCGTTTTATAGTCATCATAAAACTTGGATTTGAACTGACTCTTACTGATGTCATGGATAGAGCGGTGGAACTGTCTGCCCATGACTGCCATGCCTCCATATTCGGTCCCCATGTGGGAATGATAATCAATCCCGTAGAGGAGCATGTCAGCGCAGTTTTTTTTCGAGACGATGCCAAAAATTCCGCTCATAGATCCTCCTCTGGGTTCGATTTTCCATTAACCCAATAACAGAGAGTCCCACTCTTGTCAATGTGATTTGGGAACAGAGGGCGTCCATTGAATGATGAGGGCATCCTCGTTTCCATAGTAGTTCGAGACAGCGCCGACGATCCGGAATCCCATACGTAAGTAAAATGCCCGTGCTCCGAGATTGCTCCTTCTCACCTCGGCCTGCAACCCTTTCAGATGAGGAACCTCCATCGCCCTCCGGAGAAGTTGTTTCCCGACCCCCTTTTTTCTCTGCCCGGGGAGAACGGCAAGAGAGATGATATGCCCCTCCGGAGAGAAGATGATATAACCCCAGATCCGGTCTTCTTTGCCACTGGTGGTTCCGGTATAGACAAAAAAATGTTCAGGGTAAAGGGAGTGGAGGTGGATGAAGGTCATACGGTCGTAGGGGGATTTCGGGAAGGATTCTCGTTCGATTTTGAGAATGGCGTTCAAGTCTGAGAGGGAAAAATGGCGAATCATCAATCTTTTTTCATTCCGGAAATAATGGAGGCAACCCCTCCTGTCAGCGGCCGGGAGAGTACATTTGCCAATCCGGATTTCCTCATCAATCCCTCATACTCTTCGGCATATCGAAAATGGAGGACAGATTCGGGGAGATAGGCATAGGCGCTCCTATCGCCGGAGATCAACCCGCCAATCCCCGGAAGGATCCTTTTAAAATAGACGGGATAGAGCCTTCTCATCAGCCCTTTCTGAGGGAAGGTAAATTCAAGGATGACGACCTTCCCGCCCGGCCTGACCACACGGACCATCTCGGAGAGAGACTGTTCCTTCTCCGCCATATTTCTCAGACCAAAAGCAATCATCGAACCGCTGAAGGTGTTTTCCCGGAAAGGAAGGGACAGGGCATCTCCAAGGCCGAGGCCGACTCTCCGGAGAAGCTCTTTCTTCGAAAGTTTTTCCCGGGCCCTTCTGATCATCGGCTCTGAGAAGTCAATCCCGAAGACCTTTCGTTCGTGATCCTCCTGTCGGATCATTTCAATCGCCGCATCTCCTGTGCCGGTCGCAATATCGAGCATCCACCCATTGTATCCCCTGAACTCCCGGACCGCCATCTTCCTCCAGTAGAGGTCTCTCCTCAGACTGAGAAGGCGATTGAGAAGATCATAAGTGGGAGCGATGTTGTTAAAGAGGTTTTGAATCGATTCGGGATGAAGCGAGTAGGGTTTCATTTAAAAAAATTATAGCAGAAGAGACTGAAGACGGCAATTGACAACTCCTTTTGTAGAAAGTAGAATATTTCAAACGGTTAGGAAAATGAGAGCGAAAGGCTTTGTCCCCTCCCTTTTTATTTTAATCCTCTTGATCACTCCGTGTTATGGAGAAATGTTTCGGTGGGTGGATGAAAAAGGGACACTCCATTTTGCCGATGATCTTTCAAAGGTTCCGGAGAAATACCGTTCCGATGCTGAGATGCGGAAGGCTCCAAAAGAGATGAAAGAGGTCTCTATGCCCGAGACTCAGGAGAGGCCCAAAACTGCTCCCGGGATCACTTTTCCTCCAGGGACAATCGAAACTCAGGGATATGAAGTGAATCTTTTCAGGCGACATGAGCTGTGGCTAACAGAGGTTGTTCTGAACGGAAGGGCGAAGCAATATTTCGTTGTGGATACAGGGGCAAGCTTTACCCTCATCAGCCGGCAGATAGCGAATGAACTGGGCATCCCAATTAACGACCAGACCCCTTTCATTCGTGTTGCAAGTGTGAGCGATGTCATGCTCACCCCGCTGGTGACATTGAGGTCAATCCAGGTGGGAAAGGCAGAGGTGGAAAATGTGGATGCCCTTATCTATACCATGCCTTCCTATCAGGGCTTGTTAGGAAACTCCTTTCTCAATAAGTTCAAGGTAGTGATCGATTCCCTCAACGGAAAGATGACGCTCTTTTCCATGCAGGGAATACCGTCATCCGACCGCCCCGGGGGATATAGCCGGGATTACTGGATCGGTCAGTTCAGGTTTTATAACCGGAATCTGGAGGAGCTCAGAAGGTTTAAGGCAAATTATGAGAGCCGGGGATCACGAGCGGAACTGAACCGGATTCTTAATGCGATCCGATATTTTGAGGGTCAACTGAGCGAATTGGAACGGAAGGCCTCCTTCGCAGGCGTCCCCAGAAACTGGAGAGAATAATTCAATTGCGGATTGCGGATTGGCGATTGCGGAGTAAAGATTTTAATCCGAATTCCGCATTCCGAAATCGAATTAGGGTGTATACAGCACCACTAGAAGTTTGGCCTCCTCATCGCCCAGATTGCGAAGTTTGTGGGGAATGCCTGAATCGAAATGGAGGGTCTCCCCTTTCTTGAGATGATTCTGATTTTCGCCCACCCTGACCTCGACCTCTCCTTTTAAGACATAAACAAATTCCTCTCCCTCATGACGGTAGTCAACCATCCGATGATCCTGCCGGGGGTCAATGGTAACCAGAAATGCCTTCATGTGTTTTGACTCTGCATCGGGAGTGAGAGTCTTGTATGAGTAAGTCTGGGTCCGTTTGTAAAAACTTTCTCTCCTCTTTTTGGCTAAGGCTTCCTGTTCCTCGGCGGAGAGAAAAGACCCGGAGTCGATTGAAAGGGCTTTCGATATCTGAATGACCGCTGCAACGGGAGGGATCGTTTTTCCCTCTTCAATCTCACGGAGATAACGATGTGAAAGCCCGGTCTTATTGGCAAGGGTTTCAAACGAAAGCTTCCTCAGTTGCCGGAGTTGTTTCATCTTTGCCCCAAAAGATTTTTCATCCACCTTCTTCGTGGCCATATCGCCTCCCTGCTGCCGGATTAGATTTTTGCTCTTACATTATAATCCCAATTATATTTTTTTCAACTGAATTTTTCACGCTCGAATTGCGCTGTCAAGCCGGTCTCTGGATTAAAAAGACCGATCGAAAAATATTCTTTGGATTATGACTCCTTCATTATATAATGTAAAAGGAGTTCGAGATGGCACGCTGGGTTAAAGCAGGAGTGATTGAAAGCAGGTTTGAGGGAGACAGGGCATCTCAGGCATTGAAGGAGGCGGGGATTCCATATATGATCAACTCCTTTCTTGATACGGCTTATGACGGGCTTTACGTTCCCCAGAAGGGATGGGGAAGGGTGATGGTTCCGGAAGAATTTTGCGAAAAGGCAGAGAGGATTGTCGCTGAAGTAAAAATGTCTTTTCAGGAGGAGGAAAAAGGTGAGACTGAATAACCTAGAAGAGATTTTAAGATTTGCTATCCGGAAGGAGGCCGATACCGCAACCGCTTACAGAATCGCCGCAGACCGGGCGAGCCCCGGGGTCAAGAAATTCTTTGAAGAGTTGGCTGAAGAAGAGGAAAAACATAGGAAGAAGCTTGAGAAGTTTGATTTGAAAAAAATCGGCCCAATGAGATTGAAAGAAACTAAAGGACTGGGGATGAGCGAAAGAATGGATGATATCCCCTTCGGTCCGGGATTGACCTATGAGGAACTTCTCCGAATGGCAATTAAGAATGAGGAGAAGTCCCAGAAGCTTTATACCTCCACTGCAAAACTTGTTACGGATTCAAACCTGAAGAAGCTATTGCTGATTCTTGCCCAGGAAGAGTCCACCCATAAGGAGAGACTTGAGAAGATATATGATGATGAGATTTTAACGGAGTTCTAAATTAAAATATAGGTTAAGGCTGAGGCTGAGGTTAAGGCAAAGGCTTACTGTATTTGTTGTATTAGTCTTGACCTCAACCTTGGCCTCAACCTTTGTTTTAGGGGCTTGGGATGATATCGGGATTGATGGGAAAAGCTGAGATGATTGTGAAAGAAGAGGATCTGGTGAGACGGTTGGATGATCGTTTCGTAGATGTTCTCTCAACCCCGAGGCTGATTCAACTGATGGAGGAAGCGGCAGTTAACGCCATTCAGGATATTATCCCTCCTGACCAATTGAGCCTCGGAACACAGGTTAAAATCAAACACCTGTCCGCCACCCCTCTTGGCATGAAAGTGACAGGCAATGCTATCCTGAAGGAGGTTCATAAGAATCGACTCCTCTTTTTGGTAGATGCCTATGATGAGAAGGAGAAGGTTGCCGAAGGGGAGCATGAACGGGTTCTCGTTTCCAAAGAACATTTTAATCAAAAGGTTGAAAAGAAGAGGGCAGGGTGATCTGCGGTTCAAGAGCAGTCTCAAAATTGAGTAGACATGACCATTGGAAAATCTCCCCTCCCCCCTGGTTTGCCAAAGAGGGGTAATTCCTCCCTTGGAGACTGTGTCGTAATTCCGTTCATGGTTCGAGAGCCTCACCACGAACGGAAAACGGCATGTTAAAAATCAACTACTTAGCCGTTCGCCCTGAGCATGTCGAAGGGTGAACGGGGAATTGTGACACAGCCTCTTTGGCAAAGGGAGGCCAGGAGGGATTTTAAAAATCGATGTCATTACCCTTTTAAGGTTGTCAATATATATGGATACAGGAGCAAAGGCCAAAAAGAAGAAAAAACGTTTTGAAATCCTGGACCACACGGCAGATATAGGGTTGATCGTGTATGGCGAGGACCTCAAGACGCTTTTTGAGAATGCGGCTGAAGCCTTCTTTCAGCTCATAACCGACTTGAAGAGGGTGAGGCAGAAGGAAGAAAGGAAGGTTGAACTACAAGGAGAAAGTCTGGAACGGTTGATGGTCGACTGGTTAAATGAACTTCTCTATCTCCGCGATGTGGAGAATCTATTGTTTAAAAAATTTGAGGTAACAGTGGTTGGAGAGGAAGGATTGAAAGCAAAAGTTAAAGGAGAGGTTTTTAAAACAGGGGTCCATGTGATCAAAACTGGGGTAAAGGCAGTGACCCACCATCAGATTCAAGTAAAAAGAGAGGACGGAGGTTGGAAAGCACAGGTTATCCTGGATCTATAAATAGATCACAATGAACAATAGGGAGAAACCTCGATGACATCAGAAAATAAGATTAAGATTCAGAAGATAGACGATTACCGCTGGAGAATCCCTCGCGAGGGGAAGATGAAAACCGATGGGATCATCTATGCCGATGAACGGATGTTTGCGGATATCCGAAAAGATCAGAGCCTCGCCCAAGTGGCCAATGTCGCCTGGCTTCCGGGCATCATGGGCCAATCCCTGGCAATGCCGGATATCCACTGGGGGTATGGTTTTCCCATTGGCGGTGTGGCTGCCTTCGATTTGAATGATGGGATCGTCTCTCCGGGAGGGGTCGGGTATGATATCAACTGAGGCGTCAGGCTGATGCGCTCAGGTCTGAGCCGCAAGGACATTCAGGGAAGGATGAAGGATCTGGTGGATGGACTTTTCATCAACATCCCCTCGGGTGTGGGTTCCCATCGAAAAGACCTGAAGCTGAATAGAGAGGAGCAAAGGCAGGTTCTGAAAAAAGGGGCGAGGTGGGCAGTTGAGAGGGGTTTCGGCACAGCAGAGGATATCGAACATATCGAAGAACTGGGTTGCATCGAAGGGGCTGATCCGGACAGTGTCTCAGAGAAGGCGATGGAAAGAGGGAAAGGACAGCTGGGCACACTCGGTTCAGGGAATCACTTCGTTGAGGTGGGCTATGTGGCCGAAGTATTTGATGAGGACATTGCCCGGGTATTGGGTTTATGGAAAGATCAGGTGACTGTCCTCGTCCATACAGGGTCAAGGGGTTTTGGACACCAGGTGTGCGATGATTATATACGTGTGATGATGAATGCCGCCCGGAAGTATCAGATTGAACTTCCGGATCCTCAACTCTGCTGCGCTCCGGTCTCTTCCCCGGAGGGAGAGCGATATCTAGAAGCAATGGCCTGTGCGGCGAACTATGCCTTCACGAACCGGCAGATGATTTCCCACTGGGTGCGGGAAACATTCGAACAGGTCCTTAAGAAGAGGCCAAGGGATCTTCAACTCGATTTGGTCTACGATGTCTGTCATAATATTGCAAAGGTCGAAACGCATACGGTCAACGGGGAGAAAAAGAAACTCTGTGTCCATAGAAAGGGAGCGACCCGAGCCTTTCCTCCAAACCATCGGGATATTCCGGAAGATTACCGGTCCATCGGCCAGCCTGTCCTCATCCCTGGTGACATGGGCAGGTGTTCCTATGTTTTGATCGGGACGGAAAAGGCGATGAAAGAGACTTTTGGCTCCACCTGTCACGGAGCAGGAAGGGTGATGAGCCGCCATCAGGCCATCAAGATGGCAAAGGGAAGGGCGGTTGTGAGGGAGATGGAGGATAAGGGGATCATCGTGAGGGGAGCAAGCCGGGGGACGATAGAGGAAGAGATTCCTGAGGCCTATAAAGATGTCAATGATGTGGTGAATGTGGTTCACCATGCAGGCATCAGCCTGAAAGTGGCCAAACTGGTGCCGATGGGAGTGATCAAAGGATAGGGTTCAAGGGACCAAGGGTTCCAGGGTTCAAGTGAGAATCTCAAATGAAAAAACCTTGAATCCTTGAACCCTTGAATCCTTGAACCCTGATTGTACAAAAAATGAAGATACTGGCGATTGATATTGGGGCAGGGACACAGGACATTCTCCTTTTCGATTCCGAGAAGAAGATCGAAAATTGCACCAGCCTCGTTCTGCCAACACCATCGAAAATCCTTGCTGAAAAATTAAAAAAAATAGATGGCAATCTCTATGTGTGCGGGGACACGATCGGAGGGGGATCGCTTTCACGGGCTATTCTACGCCACCTCAAGAAGGGTTATCGAGTGTCGATGGAGGAATCCGCCGCCTATTCGATTCGGAATAATTTAGATGAGGTCAGATCTATGGGGATCGAAGTGGGAAGTAATCCTTCCCCCGGCCATTTTCAGGAATTGGAAATCTGTGAGATCGATCTGCCACTGCTTCGCCAATTCCTTACCCAATTCGGAGAGGATTTTAACTTTGATGTCATCTCAGTAGCCGTTCAGGACCACGGCGTGGCTCCAAAAGGGGTTTCAGACCGGACGTTCCGTTTCGAAAAGATGGAGGAAATGCTACGAAAAGATAACAGGCCCGAGTCATTTCACTTCACAGAAGATTCCATCCCGGACTATTATCTCCGGATGAAATCAGCAGTAAAAGCGGTGAGGAGAACCTTCTCATCTCCTATCGTGGTTATGGACACTGCCTTCTCCGCCATATCAGGTTGTTTGGACGAAGCAGAAGGGCCGTCTCTGATCGTCAATGCAGGAAACGGACATACCATTGCCGCCCTCCTGATCAATAGAAAGATTGAAGGGCTCTATGAACACCATACCCATGAGTTGACTCCGGAGAAATTGGAGAATCACCTTCGCCTCTTCGTTCGGGGTGAATTGAACAGGCAGAAGGTCTTTGAAGATAATGGCCATGGAGTCATCACATTGGCTCCGTTTTTCGGAGAGATATCCATACGGGTCACCGGCCCCAACCGCGACCTCTTCAACGGAACGTCCCTCCAATTTACTTATGCTGCTCCGGCCGAGAATACCATGATGACCGGCCCGATGGGACTGATCAAAGCGGCCCTTTATAGATTCCAGAAAGCAGGAAGCAGTGGGCAGTAGACAGGAAAAATAGATGTCAGGGAGGAGAGAATGGGAAAAGTCTATTATGCTTCATTTGAATCGCCATGGTTGGGGAAGGTGTTTGTTGCCTCTACAGAGAAAGGGGTTTGTATGGTCGATTTTTTAACTTCGGAGAAAGGTTTTCTGAAAAAACTTAAAGAACAATTTCCCGAAGGGTCCATTCAAAATAACCGAAAAAACAGGGGAATCCTCTTTCAATTGAAGAAATACTCAGAGGGAAAGCTGAAGCGGTTTAATTGCAAGCTTGATTTAAGAGGGACGCCTTTTCAAAAAAGGGTCTGGTCAGCGCTGGCCAGGATCCCGTATGGCGAAACACGATCCTATCAGGATATTAGCCGGACGATTGGTCATTCCAAAGCCTTCCGGGCTGTTGGAAATGCAAACGGGAACAACCCCATCCCCCTGATCATTCCCTGCCACCGTGTGATCGAAAGCAACGGCGGACTGGGTGGTTTTGGCCACGGGCTTAAGGTCAAAAAGCAATTGCTGGATTTCGAAAAGGCCCATGTCCTTTGATGAATTTCTGAAAGAAGTTGCCCCGCGCCTTGGCCTTCAGTGGCGGCCCTTTCAGCGGAGAGGGGTCAAACGAAAAGTTGAGCGGAGAATCATTGAACTTGGGTTTTCTCGTTTTGATGAATATCTCTTAAGGGTTCAAAAGGACCCCGAGGAAAAGAGTCGTCTCTCCAAAATCCTCACCGTCACCATTTCACGATTTTTCAGGGATAAAGAAGTCTTTGATACCCTCGAAACCTCTGTCCTTCCGGCGGTCCTTAAAAACAGAGAAAAAAAGGAGTTGAATGTCTGGTCGATCGGTTGCGCCAGCGGTGAAGAGCCATACAGCGTCTCTCTATTATGGAAAGAAAAGTTTAAAAAGGATTTTCCGGGGGTCCGTCTTTCCATTTTAGCGACGGATATTGATGAGAAGATGCTTCGAAGGGCGGAAGAGGGGAGATATAAAAAGAGCAGTTTGAGAGAGACGCCCCAGGAGGTTCTCGAAAATTTTTTTAAGAAAGAGGATGGTATTTTGATTCTCTATCCATCTGTCAAAAAGAGCGTTGGGTTCAAAAGGCATGACATTCTCCGTGAAGAACCCTTTCCCGGAATGGATATCATCTTCTGTCGAAATTTAACCTTTACTTATTTCTCAAAAGAGTCTCAGATGAAGGTGCTCAAGAAGATTTTCTCCAGTTTAAAAGAGAAGGGGTATCTGGTGATCGGAAGGGATGAATCTTTGCCTCTTACTTTTCCTACCTTATTCATTCCAATCTTTCCAACACAAAAAATTTATCGGAAGTTTAACCCGAATCGTTAGGTCAAATTACCCTATTTTTTTCAATAAACCCATAGGGTCAGTCCCTTATGACGGAGAAAATTTTGGTCAGTTTAACAAGGGTGGGAAAGTGGCGAAGCAACCCTTTGATGATAAGTTCCCTGGCTAAAAGTTTTTTGAGAACCTTAAAACCTGCCCCATCAAAGAAATAAGGAAGGCCAAATTTGATCTTCAGGAGGCATAAGTCAAGAATCGTTGTCGAATCGGCAATAATATGTAAGTCGGGTTTAACAGAGAAACCCTCTGAAACAGTGAGTCTTTCCTGTTTGAATTCGAGCCCCACGGTGATCTGAATGTCCCGGGCTTCTATCAGCACCTTTGCATCTAACGAACTGAAGAGTTTTATCTTCTCCGGAGCCTGATCCAGGTTTTGCCGGATGAGGTCGGAAAGCATAACGGCCAGACCTATTTCGTTTGCTTCTTTTAGAATCGTTATTTCTGCCATTTGCGTTAATTCAAAATGCTTTCTGATATACTTTTAGGATCTCAGCCGGATGGAAGATCGGCCTTGGATTGTAAACGATCGCTCCGTCCATTAAAGCGTCATTCGCACATTGCTCCAGTACGGATTCCTCCACATTCACTTCTCTTAAGGTCTGTGGCATTCCAATGGCTTTCGTAAATTCCCACATGGCTATGGCTGCTTGTTCCCCTGCCTTCAGAGGCTCCATCCCTTTTATCTCTTTGCCCATGGCTTCAGCGATCCGGGAATATCGGTCGGGACATGCGTCGAGGTTGTACAGGATACAGTGTGGCAAAAGGATGCTATTGGCAATGCCATGAGGGACGCCGAATCTTGCGCCGATGCAGTGGGCAAGGGCATGAACCATTCCCACCTGGGAATTCGAAAAGGCCGCTCCTGCAATGGTGGCAGCAATGAGCATCTGACCCCTCGCGATAATATCTTCCCCATTTTCAACAGCCCTTGGGAGAAATTCTCTTATCATCCTGATTCCATGAAAGGCGAGACCATCTGCGATCGGCTCCCTTTGCATGGAGTGAATCGCTTCGATGCAGTGACTCAGCGCATCCATTCCCGTGGCGGCGGTCAGCCTTTTGGGCATCCCGATTGTCATCTTCGGGTCGAGTATTGCAACATTCGGAACAAGGAAGTTATCCGCAAACAATAATTTTCTCTTCTGCTCATGATCTTTTATCACCGCAGCGTAGGTGACCTCACTTCCGGTTCCGGCAGTTGTCGGTATGACGATGTGAGGCATAATGGGACCGTCGAGAAAATTGAGGCCGGTATGGTCTTCCAACCTGCCGCCTTTGGTCAAGCAGATTGCCATCCCTTTTGCCGTATCGATGGCGCTTCCTCCTCCCACACTGACCAATACATCTGCGCCAATTCTCCTTCCGTATTCGGCTCCGGCATTTACGATATGTACGCCTGTATCAGGGGTGACATCAGAAAAGACGCCCACGCATTTGGCTCCCAGGGCATTTCGTACAATTTTAACGAGATCTGTCTTGACGAGGTCCCGGTCCGTCACGATCAGCGCCTTTATTCCCTTTAACTCATCCACCTCCATTCCCACTTCCTTTGCGGCGCCGGGTCCGAACAGGATCTTCGTCGGGAGCCTGAAAACGAAATTGAGGGTTTTAGGGTAGTCCATTTGATGGTTCCCCCCTGAAGTTATTCATTCGTCCATGAATTGGGTATCGACTTTCGATGCACATTGAACCAGATCCTGGGATGCCCTTACGTACCGGACGATGGTGGGTAGGTCGCCCTTTAATTTGAGTTTGCCCTGCATCATGCCCTGCACAGGGTCGAGTTCGCCGAGGACGACCTGTTTCCATCTCGAATAGTCACCCATGATGACAAAAGGGGCCTTTTGGGCTTCCTCCAGGGGAACGAGCTTGATTTCCTCGCAAACACCTTTATGGAGGCCCAACCAGATCCCCACATCTTTCTCTATACCCACAGAAGGGTTTGCCGTAACGACCAAGCAGACAGACCCTGCTGTCCAGGTGGCTCCCGACTGCTTATAGTCCTCGCTCGTATTAATCGCTTTTTGATATTCCTTGATCCAATCCTCGCTTGGAAACTTGTATGGCATATCGCACCTCCTGAGTGAGATTTTTGGTGAGATTTATCTCCTTTCCACAAATCTTTTATATCCACCCCCAATTCCCTCCCCCATAAAAGGCTGTGTCGCAATTATTATTTTGTCACCCTGAATTTATTTCAGGGTCTCGTAACTATTTGATTCTATTAGATGCCGAAACAAGTTCGGCATGACAATTTTTACCATTTCCCCTATTGCGACACAGTCTCTAAAGAGGGGGAGGAAATTGGGGGTTAGAGCTTTTAAATTAAATCTTTTAATCCAGCCGCCTCGAGAGTCTCTCTTTTGGGCCGGCCTGTTTCGTCCAACCCGCGCAGCGCATAATATTCTTTTAGCATAAGGTCTATGTCAGGGGCATTTCCCTTAGGGGAGAGTGGGGTTAATATTCTCTTTGGCAACCGGTCATCTTCTCTCTTCATCCCGAGTATGGAGTTTATCGTCCGTTTGAGAAGATTAATGCGTTGCCCGGATTTTAACAGTCCCTGAACATCAAAATCCTTGTGCCCTGTCGTCACCCTCAACATTTCAGAAAAGTCCGTGGCCGAAAGACATCCCAGAACGAATAAACAGAGACAGGCTGAATTGCAAGGGCCCCCAAGGTCTTCCGAAATCAGGTACATCTCCGCTTTCTCTTCGCTCTTGGGGCCTTTGAAGTTTGCCTTGAGTCCTGTTTCCGGGTAAGCTGACATTCCCTGCTCTATATAGAGCGTCATATGCTGGAGGTGGCACGCTCCCCTCGTTGAAACAGCGTAGCCCAGACCCATGCCATGCCATCCTCTGGGGTCATGCATGGGAGCCTCAAGCCCCTTCACTTCAACCAGGAATTCATCCGTTCCCTTGCCGAAGAGCTTTGCAGCCTCCCTTGTCCCCTCCGCTAAAATGGCGCCGATGCCTTTCCTTTCGGTGATCATCTCAATCAGTTTCAAGGCGGCGTCAATGTCTCCCCATCTCAATTCAAGGCCATCGGTATCTTGTTTTGTGATGGTTCCTTTTTCATAGCATTCGTAGGCAAAGGCGATGGCCGCCCCACCAGAGATGGTATCGATACCTGCCCTGTTACAGAGTTCATTCGCCTTGATGACGCCTGCGAGATCCTTATTCATGATCATCGTGCCAAAGGTGCAGCAAGTTTCGTACTCGGGTCCGGGCCCTTCCTCTGTTCTGTAAGGACCATCGGCCACCCTGACAACACGTTTGCATGCAACCGGGCAGGCATAGCATGAGTGAACCTTTGTGAGATATTTCTCGGTAAGGGTGGGGCCTCCGAGATTTGACGACAGGTCAAAATCCTGCGGGTAGGCCCAATTCTTTATGGGCACATCATTTGTCATCATCCCGAGATCCATGCCGGAATCTGTTCCCATCTGCCTCAGGGCCTGGGCAGGTACGGAGTCGCTCACCTTTGCGATCAGCGTCCGCCTGAGTGTATTGTATTCGTCAATCATCGCTGGCTCGCATACCCCGCTTCCACGTACAACAATCGCTTTGAGTTTCTTTGAACCCATCAAAGCGCCCATTCCGGTTCTTCCTGCAAAATGGGCTTTATCATTGCCAATCCCTGCAAACCTCACCCGGTTTTCTCCTGCCCTTCCGATGGCGAAGACCTTCATCTGTTTTCCATCTTTGTGTCTGGCTTTAAGGATGTCCGTTACCTGGTAAATGTCCTTTCCCCAGAGGTCGGAGCCATCGAGGAGCTTGCAACGGGAGTCTTCTATGAGAAGATAGCAGGGTTTTTCAGATGCGCTCTTGAATATGATCCCATCCCAACCAGCCATTTTCAGTTCGGCTCCGAAGTTGCCTCCGCAGGCTGATTCGCCCCAGATGCCGGTAAGCGGAGACTTCCCGCAGGCCACGAATCTCGATGTGCCAGGCAAGGTCGTACCGGTGAGAGGTCCATTCATCACGATGAGTGGATTGTCCGGTGATAGAGGGTCTGCACTAATATTAAATCTATCGAGGAAGAGTTTTGCCGCCACCCCGCTTCCACCGATGAATCGCTTTTTATCCTCATCAAGGATGTCGATCACATCCATTTTGAAATTCGACAGATCCACTTCGAGAATTTTGTTCTTATAGCCCTCCATGCTCTTCCTCCTAAAGGTGTAGCTACCATACCAGAAACGCCACGTTTGTCAATCTGCTCACGGGGTCAGGCTTGACTTATTGATATTCAGAGCAAATCTGACTTCAGGTTTGTCATCCTTTCCCGTAAACCGGGGTCACTCTTCGATTTTTCCACCAGACGCTTTGCCGCAACGCTCAAAGTTGACAGATCTCGGTTCAGTTGCCTGCTGAGTTCCGTTAAGGAAAGGTGCCTTGCCTCTCGTACCAACCAGCAGATCATACCCCTCGCTTGAGATGGGCCCCGTTCGTTTCCAGCGGCAATAACTTCTTCTACCGAGATTCCATAGGCACTACATACCTTCTCCAGAACTTCGTCGAGGGTCAATTTCCGCTCTTTCCCCTCTTGCGTGTTCTTGAGAATTGCCTCTGCGAACATATCATCTCCCAAAATCCTGGTGTCTCTCGGTCCTCCATAAAATTCTTCCCGCTTGCTTTGTTCCATCTCCTCGTCAATGAACTCTCGATACCTTCGCTGCGCCGAAATCCGACGGCTCGAAAACTGTCCCAACATCCAGTCTGTGCTCAACCATGGGATATTTTCTTTTCCTAGGTAGGCTCTGTGGCTGCTCCATCGGTAGTCTTCAGCCCGTTTCACAATACCGGCACGAACCGGATTCAGATGGATGTAGCGAATCAGTTCCAGAAGGTACGTATCGGCATCAATCAAAACAGCTTTATAACGACCCTGAAACAAATGTCCCCTTCGTCCTTCTCGCCAATTTACCCAGTTCGTGTAACGCTGACTGAGGTTCTGAAGAATTCGAGAGAGCGAAATCTCTTGCACCTGCAAGATGAGATGAACATGGTTTGTCATCAGGCAGAAGGCATGGATGAGATGGGCAAATTTTTCTTGGCCCTCCTGAAGAAAGAGGTAAAACCGGTAGCGATCTTGATCACTTAAAAAGATATCCTGTCCGGCATTTCCACGAACGATGACATGATAGATAGCGCCAGGATAATGAATACGCGGCTTACGTGCCATAATGAAATAGAATGATATCACAAAATATCAATATGTCAAGCCTGACCCCATGATCCTTCAAATTGGAATATTGGAAAGATGGAATAATGGGTTCGAAGGGGGCAGGGGGTGTCCAATTAAAAATTTGCAGAAAGGGCTAAGATAACCACTCCCTCGCCATGCTTTGGGCCACCGATGAGGACCGTTCTTCCCGGAGAGAGCCTGACCTGAGTGTTGAGCAGATCCGTTCCATCCCGTCTTATCCTCACTCTTAATTCAACCAGATTAGCCTGAAGTCCGACCTGGGTGATCTCTATGGATCTTCCCTCATGAACTGGAATCGAGGCAGGTTGGTTGGAAGAAAGGTTTAATCTCTCATCCCTCAGGAGGCGATAGGAGGTATACCTGAAGAGGGACCCTAATTGACCATGCAAATCCCTTAAGGAGGGATCGATGGTGCTGCCGACATTGGAAGCTTCAATCACCCTTAAGCGGGTCTGAACCTGGGCAGGCGCCATGGATGGAAGTGCAAGCGACAGGATGAAAACCGGGAACAAGAAAAGAGCCAATTTTTTTATGAAGCCGGAGATTCGTTTTGCGGTCCCTCGAAGAGCCATATGACGGTCACCTTTGCCTTTTCTGATTCATAGACCATGACATTGTAAACCCCACTTTCAACATATTCTACTACAGATCGCTCCGAATAGGAAGGGGTTTTTTTAAAGAGAAGGGGTGAGGTGACCAGGGCAAGGACGATTGCAATCGCCACCGCAGGAATCCACACTTTCTTCCTGGAGAGAGGAGAGAGGTCCAGCCATGATCGAAAGGATTCCTGCCAGGAAGGTTTCTTCTCAAGCCGGATTCCCCTCTCGATCTTCTCCCATACCCAGGGGAAGGTCTCTTCCTTCAGGGCTTCATCGACAGGGGCTTTTATTGCCTTTCTCAACCCCTCCAGCACCCTCAGCCTTTCATGGCAGGTTTGACAAACAGGAAGATGTCTTTCAACAAGAGACCTTTCTTCATCAGTGGCCTGCCGATCGAAATATCTTTCCAAGAGTTGTGAGATGGATGAACAGGAATCTTTCATTCGCTTCCTCTCCCTTTAACCATATCCTTCAACAGATCCTGGAGTTTTTTCCTTCCGTAATGGAGACGGGACATGACTGTTCCGATCGAACATCCCATGGCCTCGGAAATCTCCTGGTAGGAGAGTTCCTCAATCTCCCTGTAAATCAGGGTCGCTTTCTGATCCTGAGGAAGTTGATCGATCGCCCATCTCACCTTTTCCTCCAGCTCCTTTTGGGCTGCGATATGATCAGGCCTTTTTTCATATCCATCGGCCGGCTGGAAACCTCCCTCCTCGTCCAGGCTCAAAAAAGTGGTCTTTTTCTTCTTCCGGGAGTGGTCAATGGCGGTATTCATGGCCAAACGGTAAAGATAGGTATAAAAAGCTGATTTCCCTTTAAAGTTTTTAATCGAACGAAAAAGTTTGATAAAGACCTCTTGAACCACATCGAGAGCATCTTCCCTCTGCCTCACCACTCCATAGGCAATTCGATAGACCTTCTTATGATACTGATCGAAGATCTCTTTCAATGCGTCCTGATCGCCCCTCTGACACCGGGCAATTTGATCCGCCTCCCTATCGTTCACCGCCCGTTACCCTTTTAGACGAAAAATAGGAGTAAATATTCAATTGCTTAGAAAATAGAAATGAATAGCACGAATAACAACGAATGACACGAAAGGGGGACCATTCATCATTCATCACTATTCGTGAAATTCGTTCGTACTAATCATTTTCATCATTCGTGGGTGACGAACCCGTCATGAAGGATCGCCTTGATTTTATTTATCTATTAGTGTAAAACTTTCGGTCAGGTTGAGCAAATGGAAGAGTTTAAAAGAATTGGAATTCTCATCATCGGATGGTTCTTCGTCGGATTAGGTGTTTTGGGCCTCTTTCTCCCTGTTCTTCAGGGGATCCTTTTCATCATGATCGGTCTGGCCATCCTATCCACACGAAGCGAAATGGTGAAGCGGTGGTTAAAACATCTTGAAGAACGTCACCCCCACCATCATGAACGAATGGAGAAGTGGAAAGGGAGGATCAGGAATTGGTTTAAAAAGGATTGAATGGAGAAGAAAATGGCCAACAAGAATCACCAGAATAAAAATGTGAACCTGAATGGATGGATGAACAAATTCAAACGGATTGAGGAGAAAACCAAAAAGCTGGCGCTTCTGTCACGATTGGGTCAAATCCTAAATTCCACACTGGATCATAAAGACGTCCGGAGAAGGGCGATGGAGGCTG
The DNA here is from genome assembly GCA_016874935.1 of Deltaproteobacteria bacterium. Lineage (GTDB taxonomy): Bacteria > Desulfobacterota > BSN033 > BSN033 > UBA1163 > RBG-16-49-23. The sequence goes on from VGSS01000016.1 coordinate 16,779, forward strand.
CCACCCAGTTGATGGAAGCAGAGGCGGGATCTCTCCTCCTCTTCGACGAAGAGAAGAACCAGCTCTACTTTGAGGTGGCCCTGGGAGATCAGGAAGAAGCGATCAGGAAGATCCCCCTTAATATAGGAGAAGGAATTGCGGGATGGGTGGCACAGAAAGGGGAACCATTGATCGTAAACACCCCCGAGAAAGACACGCGTTTTTTTAAGGGGGTGGATGATAGGACGGAGTTTAAGACGAGAAACATCATCTGTGTTCCTGTTAAAGTCAAAGAGAAGACGATCGGGGTTCTGGAGGCGATCAATAAAAAGAAGGGGGAGGAGTTTAACGAGGAGGACCTTTCCCTCTTAACCTCCCTGGCTGACCAGGTGGCCATTGCACTGGACAACGCCCGGCTCTACCAGGAACTGGAAGAAATGTTCTTTCAGACGGCTGAATCTCTTGCCGATGCGATCGAAAAACGGGATCCATATACCGGAGGGCATACTCAGAGGGTCACGAAATACAGTCTGACCACAGCGAGGTATCTTAAAAAGAAACCCGTGGAGATGAAGTGGTTGAAGATCTCCGCCGTGCTTCACGATATCGGAAAGATAGGAATCGATGATCAAATCCTCAGGAAACCGGATCGATTGGACCCCGAAGAGTACAATGCGATCAAACAACATGCCGATATGGGAGCGGAGATCATCGACCATATCAAGCAACTGAAAAATATCATTCCCGGGGTCAAATACCATCATGAACAGTTGGATGGCACAGGATATCCAGAAGGTCTGAAAGGGGAGAAGATTCCGATCATCGCAAAGATCGTGGCGGTTGCCGACACTTACGATGCCATGACCACGGACCGGCCCTATCGAAGGGGCTTGAGCAAGGAGTTGGCGATCAAAGAATTGAGGAGGTGTTCGGGAACACAGTTCGACCAAGAAGTGTTCGAAGCCTTTGCCAAAGCCTACGAGAAAGGGGAGATATGAAAGTTCGGAGTTCGGAGTTCGGGGTTCGGGGTTCAAAAATGTTCAAACTTCAAGCCTTCAAGTGACCTGGAGAACACCGGATGTCGATCGAAGAGATCATCCAATCCTGGAAACGTTCAAAAAATATTTCGCCTTGTCTCACCGACCTGCGCATTTTTAAGAAAAGGGAGGGTCGATATCAACCTTTTCCGGACTTCCTCCATCCCCTTCTGAAAGAGGCGTTAAGATCGGATGGGATCGAATCTCTCTACTCTCACCAGGCTGAAGCCATTAAACATGTCCAGGAGGGACAGGATGTGGTGGTGGTAACTCCCACCGCATCCGGAAAGACCCTCTGCTACAACCTTCCGGTTTTAAACAGAAAACTTTCTGATCCCTCATCCAAGGCATTCTATCTTTTTCCCACCAAAGCCCTTTCTCAGGACCAGATGTTCGAACTCCAGAACCTGACGAAAAGGCTCTTGAAACCGATCCGTATCTTCACCTACGACGGTGATACTCCCCAGGATGCACGGCAGGCGATCCGGACGCAGGGAGATGTGGTCATCACCAATCCGGATATGCTCCATACGGGAATCCTTCCCCACCATACGAAATGGGCGACCTTCTTCCAGAATCTAAAATTTGTGGTGATTGACGAACTCCATACCTACCGGGGCGTCTTCGGGTCGCATATGACCAATGTGCTGAGGCGGCTGAGTCGGATCTGCCATTTTTATGGATCGAAGCCCCTATTCATCTGCTGTTCCGCAACGATTGCCAATCCGAAGGAACTGGCTGAAAGGCTTCTGGAGAGGGATGTTTTTCTGGTCGATCAGAATGGAGCCCCTTCTTCGGAGAAGATCTTCATTTTCTATAACCCGCCCGTGGTGAACAAAGAGCTGGGCATCCGGGGGAATCATATCCATGCGGCAAGGCGGCTGGTCTCGCCCTTCATCAAGCAGGGAATCCAGACCATTCTCTTTGCCACCAGTCGTCTTAATGTTGAAGTCCTGACCAAGTATTTGAAGGACCGTTTCGAGAAGAGGTTGGAGGAGAAGGGAAGGATCAGGGGATATCGGGGGGGCTATCTTCCGGAGGTCCGTAGGGAGATCGAGAAAGGATTGCGGGAGAAAGAGGTGAAGGCTGTTGTATCCACCAATGCCCTTGAACTCGGAATCGATATCGGAGACCTGGATGTCTGTATGATTGCAGGCTATCCCGGAACCATTGCCAGCACTTATCAGCAGTCAGGAAGAGTTGGGAGGCGAACGGATAAGTCGCTGGTGGTTCTCATTGCACGGAGCCAGCCCCTGGATCAGTTCATCGTCGAAAATCCGGACTATTTCTTCGGAAGATCGCCCGAATTCGGATTGATCAATCCGGACAATCTCCTCATCCTTCTCAGTCATATCCAGTGTGCAGCCTTCGAACTTCCCTTCCGGGACGGAGAACGGTTTGGCCGAGAAGATCTGGGCGAGATATTGCGTTATCTCGAAGAGAAGGGAACCCTTCACTATGTGGACCGGCACTGGCACTGGACAAAAGATGCCTATCCGGCGGAGAAAGTGAGCCTCCGTTCGACCTCCGAGGAGAACTTCGTCGTGGTCGATACGACGAAGAAAAAAGAGGAGGTGATCGCAGAGGTGGATTTCACCGCCGCCCATACTACGCTCTATGAGGGAGCGGTCTATCTCTGCGAGTCGGAGCTTTTCGCGGTGGAGAAACTTGATTACCAGAATCGAAGGGCCTATGTGAAGAAGACGGCCGGAGACTACTACACCGATGCCATCGATTACACCGATGTCTCCATCCTAGAGGGTTTTGAAAGGAAGCAAACAGAGGGAATCTTCTACGAACATGGCGAAGTGAGGGTCACCACACGTATTGTCGGTTATAAGAAGATTAAATTCTACACCCTTGAAAATTTGGGGTACGGAAAGATTGAGCTTCCCGACCTCCAGTTTCATACCACTTCTTACTGGATCACGTTCAAGAAGGAATTGCTGGATCGACTTTCCTATCCCAGGCTGGAGGCGATCGAAGGCATCCTGGGGCTTGGCTATGCCTTCCATTCAATGGCCGCACTTCACCTGATGTGTGATCCTCATGATCTGAACCGTTGCGTGGGAGACCGGGGCGCAAAATGGTTCATCAGGCTTTCGAGGGATTCGAAGGGAATTTACTCCTCCTTCAGCTCTCCGGAAGAGATTACGAATGAGAAGATCGATCTCTTTGAGCCCACACTCTTCATGTATGATAATTATCCGGGAGGAATGGGATTCAGCCACCAACTCTTCGATGACACCCTCCCTCTCCTTGAGAAGACGATGAGGCTCATTTCAAAATGCGAATGCACCTATGGGTGCCCCTCCTGCGTGGGTCCCGTCAAAGAAGTGGGCGAGAAGTCAAAGGAAGTGGCATTGGCGTTGCTGAAGGAAATTTTAAAATAACAATTTCGGATTTGGGAATGCAAATTTCGGGTTTAATTCCGCACTCCGCAATCTAAAATCCGCATTGGGAATGATGGATTTTAAAGAACGTCTTCGACAACTTTCCTCTATATCCAAAACTCCTACCGCCTCAATCGAGAGTGAGGAAGGGGGAGACCTGAGGGGGCGTCTTGATCGTCTTCTCCGGCCGGAGAAGGTCCATCGAAAGCGAGAACTCTTTCCCATCGACAAACTGGTTGACGGAAAAGTCGTCTCCACGCCTGAAGGGGAGACCTTCCAGACAGAGGAGCATTTCCCCTCTCACTTTCGGTACGGAGAGATGACCCTGACCGAGATCCGCGACATCCCCACTTATCCAGCTCATCTCCTCTTGAGAGACGACCGGTTGAAGGAGCTCGATTTCAGGAAGGCCCTCTTTCTTGACACGGAGACGACCGGCCTTTCGGGCGGCACCGGCACCTTTGCCTTTATGGTGGGACTGGGGTTCTTTCAGGGAGATGGGTTTGTCGTCCACCAGCTCTTCATGAGAGACTATTCAGAGGAGAGAGCTTCCCTTTCCATTCTGCAGGAGATCCTCGATTCCTTTCAGTTCCTGGTCACTTTCAATGGCAGGCATTATGACATTCCGCTCCTCGAAACTCGATTCATCCTCTCGCGGAAGCGTTCAAAGATCAAGGAGATGCCCAACTTCGACCTCCTCTATCCATCGCGAAAGATCTGGAAAGGGGCTTATGAGAACTGCCGTCTGGTCACACTGGAATCCAGGCTCCTTGGAATGGAGAGAGAGGATGATATTCCATCGGAGTGGATTCCCTCCCTCTATTTCGACTATATCCAGACGGGAGATGCGAGAAAGATCCACCGGGTCTTCTACCACAACCGGATGGATATCCTCACGATGGTGGCCCTGGCAGGAAGGATTCATCTCATTTATCATGATCCGCAGGCGGCACGGCCCAGGAAGGGAGTGGAACATTTTTCTCTCGGGAGGCTCTTCTGGGATCATGGAGATCGTCAGAAGGCGATCCCCTGCTTTGAGATTGCCCTGAAGCGTTGCAACGACGAGCTTGCCTGGGAGGTGATGAAGTGGCTCTCCATGGCTTTCAAAAAGACTGGAGAGAATGAGAGGGCCCGATCCCTATGGGAGGAGATGATGAGCTGGCCCTATAGAAAGGATGCTTATCCCTACATTGAACTGGCAAAATATCATGAGCACCGGCTCAAGGAGTTTGAAAAGGCGATTGCCTATGTGGATCAGGCATTGGCCATGACCCTCTCCCATCGGGAGAGGGAGGTGGAACTTCTCCTGGAGAGGAAACAGAGATTGCTGAAGAAAAAGGTCGGAAATGAAGATCGATGATCGGTTCCGATGGCTGATCTGGCTCTCTCTCGCTGAGATCGGCACAATGCTTGTCTTTAATAACTATTCCGCCCTCCTTCCCATCCTCCAGAAAGAATGGTCCCTCACCAATAGCGAAGCAGGCTGGATCTTCTCTTCCTATCAGATCGGTTATGTCCTGGCAGTTGTCCTCCTCACCTCGATGACCGATTATATCAACACGAAATATATCTACCTTGTCACCTCTTTCTGGGCAGGGATCGCCCCATATGTGGGAGATGTTCGGGATGAGGGCATGGATCGTTGCTTTCGTCCATTGTCTTCGGATATGTATTGGATCTTACCAATCCAACTGATGCGTTGACTCGATTCGGATATGTTCCCAATTGGGGCTGGGCGTTTGTGATTTTGGGTTTGGGCGGATTGATGGGCCCCCTGATCATCTGGAGGCTGAGGAAAGAAGTTTCCTATGGAACCCCAAAATTCTCTTGAAATCTGACTCCGGTTTGATTAAATTAATCTGATAATTTTGCTACATGAAACACGTTTAACCCAAAGGATAACCCTGTTTACCCCGTTAGAAATTCCAGCGGGGCATTATTTCTAACGGGGTAAAGATTTTATAGGATTGAGGAGTCAAAAATGTCTTCTACATTCTTTGCCAATCTTCGAAACAATCCCGAATTGAAAAGCCTCTACGAGATCTCCCTGCTCTCTCCCCAGATTCAACTCCAGGAATATTTTCTTGAGGTAATGACCACACTCTCTAAATATTTTCCCATCGGTTATGCGGCGATTATCCTACAGGACGCAAAGAAAGGTTCTCTTCATGTGGAAGCCCTTTATGGAACCGAAATGGAAAACCATCCCCATCATTGTCAGAGCAGGAAAGGGATCATCGGTGAGGTCCTTCAATCCCGGCAACCCATGCCCATTCAGAATGTGAACCAGGAACCCCTTTATGAGGAGGCCATCAAGAGTCCGAAACAGACGGATAAAATGCAGCCGCCGTTGCTCTGCATCCCTCTCATCGACGAAAGCGAAACCATTGGAGTCATGAATATCAATCCTCTTTATGGATCCAGAGATGAATTCGCCCAAGACTTTCATTTCCTCTCTATTCTTTCGGCTATTCTCTCCCCCACGATCAGAAATTATCATCTGAAGAAAGCGGAACTTCATGGAGGATCGAGAAGAGCAAAATTAAAAACTTCTTTATTGGAAGAGATACTCGAAGAGAGATTGACAGAGGTTTTAAACAAGATTGATCCCTATGTGGAGTCGAAGAGCAGGACCGGCCTCCTCGACGATATCACTTCGCTCGTGGAAAAGATCCTGATCAAATCGGCGATGAAAAAGGTGGGCTATGTTCAGACCTCTGCTGCTAAGCTTCTGGGGATCAATCGCAACACCCTCCGAACGAAGATGAAAGAGTTGAAAATTAAACCACGTTAACCCAATTGCGGAGTGCGGAGTGCGGAGTGTGGAATTTACTCCGAAATCCCTGCCTGCGGCAGGCAGGCGCATTCCGAATTCCGAAATCAGATGCCCTTGCAAAGAATCCAACGAAAAGTCACAATTTACATCGATGACAAACCCAAAAGAAAATATGGAAGAGATAAGGACTCTGTGCCGCAAGTGGGGCGCCTCGCTCTTTGGGGTTGCCGATCTTAGTTTTTTGAAAAAAGAAGAGATCCTTCTTCCCTCCGGCACCATCGACCGTCTCCCTTTTGCCATCTCTGTGGGGTATCCTCTCTCCGACTCGATTCTCGAAGGAATCGAGGGTGCCCCCTCACCTCACTACTTTCATCACTATCAGAGGGTCAATATTCTCCTCGATACGATCGGCCTCGTCGTTTCTTCAACCATTCAGGAAAAAGGATGCCGGGCCATGCCCATTGCAACCTCACAGATTGTGGACTGGAAGAACCAGAAAGGCCATCTCTCGCACAAACATTTGGCCCGTTGGGCAGGGTTGGGTTGGATTGGCAGGAATAATCTCCTCGTCAATGAAAAGTTTGGCTCCAGGGTTCGCCTCGTCACCATTCTTACTGATCTTCCTCTTGAGGCCAATTCTCCTCTTGGGAAGGATTGTGGTTCCTGCCGGGCCTGCATAAAAGTCTGCCCGGCGGAGGCCATTAAAGAAAGACCGGAAGATTTCGATCACCTCCGATGCTACGAACAACTGAAGGCCTTTTCAAAAACTCTCCATTTCAGCCATCATATCTGTGGCATCTGTGTGAAAGCCTGCCGAGGACCTAAATAGCATAGAGCATGGAGCATAGCACATAGCGAATAACCAAAACCAATGATCAAACTTTTTTAGTCATTGGTGATTGGAATTTATTTGGAATTTGGTTATTGGTTGTGGGGAATTGGTTTAGCGGAGGACAACTTATTCTCGCGTTGATGAGTAATATGGCAGTTATCAAAGACTACGATGTGATTGTGGTGGGGGGAGGCCATGCGGGCATTGAAGCCTCCCTGGCTTGCTCCCGGATGGGACACCCTACCCTTCTCATCACTCAGAATATCGATCAGATCGGCTACCTGTCCTGCAATCCTGCCATTGGCGGCCTGGCCAAGGGCCACCTGGTGAAGGAGATCGATGCCCTGGGCGGGGATATGGCCAGGGCTACGGATGAGACGGGAATCCAGTTCAAGCAACTCAACACCACCAGGGGACCGGCGGTTCGTTCCTCAAGGGCACAGGTGGATCGTCAGACATACCGGCTCCGGATGATAAACGCGGTGGAGGGTCAAAAAGATCTCACTGTCAAGCAAGCCACCGTTGAAGAGATCATCCTTGACGGGAATAAGGTCATTGGAGTGAGGACAGAGGCAGACGATATGATTCAGGGGAAAACCTTGATTCTTGCCCCGGGAACCTTTCTCAATGGTCTTGTTCATGTCGGCCTGACCCATTTTCCCTCCGGCAGGATGGGGGACCCTCCTTCCATAGGCTTATCCGAATCGCTCAAAAGATTGGGATTTCGAATAGGAAGGCTTAAGACCGGGACCACGCCAAGGCTCGATGGCAACACCATCGACTTTTCAGAACTCACTCCTCAATATGGAGATGAACCTCCGATCCCTTTCTCTTTTTCAACTGAAAAGATCGAAAGGCAGCAGCTCCCCTGCTACATCACCTATACCAACCTGACCACTCACGAGATTATCAAGAGCGGCCTTGACCGGTCCCCTTTATACCGTGGAATTATCAAAGGGATCGGTCCCAGATATTGTCCTTCGATTGAGGATAAGGTGGTTCGCTTTGCCGAGAAGAAGAGGCACCAGATTTTTCTCGAACCTGATGGAAGAGATACGAAAGAGATCTACCCGAATGGAATCTCCACCAGCCTTCCACTCGATATCCAGATAAAGATGCTGAGATCGATTCAGGGTCTTAAGAATGTGGAGATCATCCGGCCAGGTTATGCCATTGAATACGACTTTGTCGATCCGACAGAACTGAAACCCTCCCTCGAAACAAAAAAGATCAGTGGACTCTTTCATGCCGGACAGATCAACGGAACATCGGGCTATGAAGAGGCTGCCGGACAGGGGTTGATGGCCGGAATCAATGCCGCTCTTTATATCCGGGGAAGAGAGCCTCTCGTCCTAAAACGCTCTGATGCCTATATCGGCGTATTGATCGATGACCTGGTCACAAAAGGGACCTCGGAGCCATATCGAATGTTTACCTCCAGGGCAGAATATCGTCTCCACTTAAGAGAAGATAATGCCGATCTGAGGTTGAGAGAAATAGGCTATCAAATCGGATTGGTAAAAGAAGAGGATTATCGGATTTTTTTAGAGAAAAAGTCTGCAATCGAAAAGACCCTTCTTAGAATTTCAGAATCGAAAATCACCCCCGCCAGGGAAAACAATGAAATCCTCCATCGTTGGGGATGCACTCCTCTGAAGAAAGAAGCTTCCCTCCGGGAATTATTGAAAAGGCCTGAAATTCATTTTTCGCACCTTTCAAGTTTTGATCGAGACTTGGATAGCCTCAGAAAAGAGGTTTGCGAGCAGGTCGAATTTCAGGTCAAATATGACGGTTATATCAAGAGACAGATGGAACTGATCGAGAGATTTAAAAAACTGGAGGAGGTAAACTTTCCTGAGAATTTTGATTTTCATTCGATCATCGGCCTCTCCACAGAAGTGTCGGAGAAACTCATCAAAATCAGGCCCATGACCCTCGGTCAGGCCTCAAGAATTTCAGGCATCACTCCCGCCGCCCTTTCCATCCTCACGATCCATCTGAAAAAACAGGGATATTTATGAGTTTAGGCCCTTAGGAAATCGATATCGACAAAAGATTGTCGATGATTTGGGAAAAACAAATGGTAGCCGAAGGCTTTAGCCTGCGTATCGGCCTCCAATGTAATACCGGCCCTGAAACGCAACCCGAAGGTTGCGGCTACCAGGAAATAACCGCCCCGAAGGGGCCACCTCTTCCGGGCGAAGTCCCGGATGAGGTTTAGATTCTTACACATAAAGGTCTGAGAATTTATCTCTAACACTTTTCATGCAGCCGAAAGATCAATGGTTTCTTGAATAGCTTGATCCGTTTTATGAAACACAGCTTCTAATTTGGATTTTGAATGACCATTCAAAGACGGTCTGAACTGGAAAAGAGAATTGGCCATGGGGCCACGGATGCGTTTATGAAAGAGAAGAAATAAGAGGGATGTCTTAATCCCTTTTTCGGGGAGGCGATAGCAATCGTGTTGAGGGTCTCGTTGAATTAAGCCATGGGGTTTCATTTTGCGTAAGTCATAACGGAGTTGAGCAAGGGGATGGGAATGGGGTAGGAGGCCATATGTTTGGCTAGGATCTTCCATATTGGAGTTGATAAAGCCTGTAGTATAGGCCCTTCTTTGCCATCAACTCAGAATGGGTGCCGATCTCCCGGACCCTTCCCTTGTGGAGAACGATGATTCGATCCGCATATTGGATGGTTGAGAGGCGGTGGGCAATGACAATGGCCGTTCTCCCCTTGAGTAACCGTGTCAATCCTTCCTGAATGAATCGCTCTGTTTCCGGATCGACATGGGAGGTTGCCTCGTCAAGGATGAGGATCTTCGGATTGGCATAGAGGGCTCTTGCAAAGGCTAAGAGTTGTCTCTGCCCTGCGGATAATACTTCTCCTCCCTCTCCTACCCTGGTTTGATATTGATTGGCCAATCGCTCAATAAACTTATCCGCATTCACCACACGGGCCGCTTCCTTTACCCTTGCTCCATTTGCCCTCTGGTCTCCCAGCCTGATATTCTCCTCAATATCCCCTGAAAAGAGAAACGTGTCCTGCGTCACCAGGCCGATCTGTGACCGGAGATTGGACATATCTCTCTCTCGAATATCGATCCCGTCGAGCAGAATTTTCCCTTCTTCCAGTTCGTAAAACCGTTCGAAAAGAGAGAGGAGCGATGTCTTTCCAGCTCCAGTGGCTCCCACAATAGCGATTGTCTCTCCTTCGCGTACGGAAAAGGAAACTTCGTTGAGGACCCGGTCCTTTCCATTATATGAGAAGGAGACCTGTTGGAATTCGATATTCCCCTTGATCGTCCCTCTGATCGGTGAAAGGGACGGATGAATCTTCTCCTCCTGGCCGAGTAATCCGAAAATCCTTTCCAGTGAAGCCATGGCCGATTGCATAATATTATATTTTTCGGAGAGGTCCCGGATAGGCTGAAAGAACATCCGGATATAAGAGAGAAAGGCGACGAGAACGCCAAGGCTGATGGCCTCCTGGATCACCTTGCCTCCTCCATACCAGATGATTAGCCCGATGGCTCCGGAGCTAAGAATTTCGACAAATGGAACAAAGAAGGCATAGATGGAAATCTGTCTCATATTGGCCAGGTAATGAGCCTCATTGATCTTCTGGAATCGCTTCCCGTTCTCTTCTTCCCTCCTGAAGAGTTGAACCACCTGAATCCCTGCGAAATGTTCCTGGAGAAAACTGTTCATCTGGGCGATCTTGAATCGAATCTCACGAAAGGCATCCCTGGCCAGACGGCTGAAAAAGAGAGTGGTGATGAAGATCAAGGGAACGACCGAAAAGGAGATCAGGGCCATCTCCCGATGGAGGTGGAGAAGGATGATGACGATTCCGATCAGGAGGACGACATCTCTGAAAAGGTTGATGAGAACGGAGGTGAACATTTCATGGACATTCTGAATATCATTGGTGAGGCGTGTGACGAGCCTTCCCACAGGATTCCTGTCGAAAAATGAGACCGGAAGATTCTGGAGATGGGAAAAGACTTTCATCCGGAGGTCATGCATCATCTTTTGACCCGCCACCTCCATGGCATAGACCTGAAAAAAATTCAAACCGAAATGGACGGCCAGGATGAAGACGATGAGGAGGGCGAGGTGAAAAACTCCTTCGATATCCCTTCCCCTCAGGTTGAGGCGATCCTCTCTTTCTAAGTCTTTCATCCGGTCCAAAGAGATGAAACAGTAAGGGCCGCTCCTTTCAAAAAAGGAGGGATATTTTTTGAGCAGGGCCTCCTCTTCCGGCTTTCGGGGCATAAAGAGGTAATATCGATTTTCCGAGAGCAAGCCGGCCTTCTGAAAGAGGGCCGCCTCTTTGCGTTCCATGGAACTTAAGGCATCCGGCGGAAGGAGAAATCCCCCTCCCCTCATGGGGATGAGATCTTTTTCAAATTCCCGGAGGAGCCTTCTCTCTTCCGGTGATCCGTCCCCGCGGAGAACCACCTCCCTCGCAGAGGTAATGATGTAACGGTCAATCGCCTCTTTGGTCAGGTAGGGAATGACCAGGTCAAGCACAGCCATGACCAGGACGAAGAAGAGGGAGAGGCCCATCAGAAGCCAGTAACGTCTGAGATAGGCCCCCAGCCGAACCATTAGTTTCAGGTCGTAGGGTTTTCCCAGTTTTCCCTCTTCCATATATCCAAAATCAGCGTACATAATTAACAATCACTCCGCTTTAGGACCGCTTCGCTCAAGGAGCACTATCGTTTTAGGTTAGAGGCAAAATCTATTGGCCTCAAACCTCAAGTCTTGCTATGCGAGACGCTCCTCTTCCCTCTATCTACCTCTCCCTTTCCAGTTCTTCTTCCATCTCTCTCTCCCGGTAAAGCTTCGCGTAGATTCCCCCTCTTGAGAGAAGGGCTTCATGATCTCCCGCCTCCGCCACCCTTCCCTTCTCGAGGACGACGATCCGGTCGGCCTTCCGGAGCGGAGCAATTCGATGGGTGACAAGGATGCTTGTCTTTCCTCTGAGAAATCTTTCTAATCCGTCAAGAATCCGCTCTTCCGTCTGGATGTCCACCGAGGAGAGTCCATCATCAAGGACAAAGACCGGTGGATTCATCAAGACTGCCCTCGCAATGGCAACCCGCTGTCTCTGTCCGCCGGAGAGGGTGATCCCCTTCTCACCGATCACCGTATCCAGGCCCGCGGGAAATCCCATAACCTCATCATGAATCTGTGCAATTCGCGCTGCCTCTTCGATCTCTTCCAGGGTGGCGCCGGGTTTTCCAAAGGCAATATTCTCCCTGATCGTGTCGGAGAAGAGAAAGGTTTCCTGAGGGACATAGCCGATCTCCCCCCTCAATCTCTTCAGGGGAAAGCAATGAATTTCAATTCCATCGAAGAAGATAGACCCTTCCGGAGATTCCATCATTCGAACCAGCAGATGACATAAGACGGTCTTGCCGGCCCCGGTCCTTCCAACGATGACCACCCTTTCCCCTTGATGGATGTCTAAATGGATGTCCTCAAGAAGCGGATCTTCTCCATTTCCTGATGAAACGGTCAGACCCCTGATCTCAATCCTTCCTTTCATAGAACCGGTGGCAATAACTTGCGGAGCGTCGAAAATTTCGGGCGCCTCCCCGAGTATCCGGTTGATACGGCCCATCGAGGCTGCTCCTCGTTGAATCATATTGATCGCCCATCCCAGGGCCATCATTGGCCAGGCGAGCATTCCCAGATAGCTCATGAAGGCCACAAAATCGCCGGTGGAAATCGATTGAAGGATGGTTAATTTTCCGCCCAGATAAAGGACAATGGCCATGGAGAGGTTGGAGAGAAAGAGGAGAATGGGGAAAAACATCCCCCATATCCTGGTGATGCCGACATTCTTTTTGATATAATCCTGGCTAACGCGGGAAAGTTTATCTCTCTCTGCCTCCTCCTGGACATAGGCCTTGACGACACGGATTCCGGCAATCGACTCCCTCACCCTTTCGGTAAGCTGGGAAAAGGTTTTTTGAAGCGCTTCATAGCGCTTGTGAATCGTCCGGCTAAAGAAGAGGGTGATCACCGTGATCAACGGCATGGGAAGAACCGCGTAGAGGGTTAACAGGGGGTGGATATAGACCATGAAAAAGAGGGTCAGTATTCCCAGGATGATCGTATCGACGACGAACACCAGACCCAGAGCCATCGCCATCCGGACAGATTCAATGTCATTGATGGCATGGGCCATTAGATCGCCTATCTTTGTCCGGGAGAAATAAGAAGGAGAGAGGGTTTGCAAATGGAGGAAGAAGCGGTCTCTCAGGGCTTTCTCCATTCGCCGTGAGGCCCCTAACAAGAGATATCTCCAGACATAACGGAATCCGCCGATGCCAAAGGCCAGGATAAGGATCTGGGTTGCGTAAAGGAGAAGACCGTGGGAGGCGATATCGCCTGAAGTGAGATCATCGATGGCATGCTTCACCACCCTCGGGATGAGAAGCTGGAGGACATCGACGACGAGTAGCGCCGCAAGTCCTGTCAGGATTCGCCATCGGTTCTTGATAAGGTCTTCTTTGAGGGTTTTGAAAGATTTGATTCCCTCCGTTTCCATAATAAGTAAATTTAATCGACCCTTCTCAGAAAAGTCAACGGAACAAGCGACTAAATTTCTTGTCTTGACAACCTTTTCAGTTTTTGTGAAATTAAGGTTCAAAGGAAAAGAGAGTGCCCCTTAAGCCAAATCCCATTCTTGAAAAAAAGCCCCCTGGAATTCCGGAGGGCCTTCCTCCGGAAGAGGTCGAGCGTCTACAGAAACTTCAGATCAAGCTCACCGACTTTGTCCTTCATCTCATCCAGGCCTTCCTGAGGACAGGATATTATACGTCTGATCATCCTGAATCCAAAAAAGCAAAGGAAGGCCTCTACCAGAGGTTCAAAGAACTTTTTGAAGAAGAGGATGAACTGGCCTTTCTCGTGCGGGAGGAACAGGAGGGACAGGAGGTTTTTGTCGAGGGCGTTCTGCCCGAAGCGCAGAAATTGAGCAGGATGATGATAAAAGGAATGGGGGAACTCTATGTCCCGAAATTTGCCAAATATATGGAGCGTAAAGACCTGATCAGTTTGACCCTCAAAAGCCGGATGAAACAGGGCGAATTCAGCTCATTCGTAGATATCATGAGCGAACCCACCCTGGTGGACACCCGTCGCAAACAGGATCAGGACCGATTTGCGCAGGCCCTTTACAGCCGTGGAATCTTTAACATCTCCTATATCTTCAATGAAGAATTCCTTGCCCTCGAACGGGAGATGCCCTGGAGGGCCCGGCTCACCCTCTCCCGGATGAGGAAGGACCTCCAGATGATTCCCCTCTTCCAGAAGATGATGGGACAGGACATCCAGCAGATCCAGACAAGCCTTCTCCGGGATGCCCTCCGGCCGATTCGTCAATCTGACCTGCTCTGCGCCATTCTGCGAAATAGCGATCTTGCCACCACCTCCGAAGGTCTTGAGGAGATGATGGAGGACGAAATCGTTTCTTCCTTGAAGAAACAGTACCTTCTTAATACCTCTAAAATCTTTTTACGCGAACATCTTGACCTCAAGAAACTTCAGAAGCAGGATGGTTTTGAGAAAAAATCGGACCGTCTCGTGAAGAAGCTCTCCAGCCGCCTGAAAGAGGTTTCCACCGGGGAGACGGAAAACCTTCTCGAGGAATTTTTCAGGCATCAACTCATCGGCCTCGAAGACCTCCCCCCGGCCCTGAAAGATAAGATCCTTCTGGAGAGGTTGACCGACAAGTTTCTCAACTATACGGATCAGTTCTTTCAGCAACTCGAACAGGCCAGAGATAAGGAGGCCTTTCTCAACGTGGCCAGCTCCTTTATCAGGATGATTCCTGAACTGATCCATAGGGACCGTTATCCGGAGATTCTTCGGATATTTGAAGCCCTCAAGGGTTATTTTCACCAGAAGAGGATGTGGTCTCTTCTCGCAGGCCAGATCATCGAGGAGATCGGAACGGGTGCCATCCCCCAACTTCTTAAAGAAAAATTCCTTAAAGGGAAGAAAGAAGTCCGGGCCGCCGTTATTCCCCTTTTCGCCGCGCTTGAGATCGGGGCTATTCCTGTCCTCATCGATATTTTGAAATCGAGTGAGGATCAGTGGGTGAGGAAGAATGCCTGCGAAGCTCTGATTCAAATCGGACTGGTCGCCGCCGTCCATCTTCTGAAGGAACTCGAGCGACAGCAGACCTCTGTCGATACGACCTGTGATATTCTCAGGGTTCTTGGAGAGATCAAATCTCGCGAGTGGCAGGCCCCCCTGACGAAGATCGCAAAGAGCTTTGCCACCCATGAACATTCCAGATTGAGGGAACAGGCCATTCACACCCTGTGCCAGGTCGGAGGCCCTGAGGGAGAGGAAATCTATCTTTCATCCCTGAATGATCCGGACCTGGAGGTGAGAAAAAGAGCGGTCTGGTGCCTGGGCATGACCAAAAGCGCCCGGGGCATCGGAAAGATGGTCGAAATGCTCAAAGAACTATCCGACCCCCCCTCCCCGCAATCCGATAAACTCGAAACCCATATCTATCTCGCCTTTGGCCTTTCCGGAAATATTTCCATGGAGGGGAGGACCTCGGAGCAGATTCTCATTGAGGTCCTGGAGAAAAGGGGGATCAAGGGATTACTGGGCTTTCTTCAGAAGAATCCCCTCACCGATGCCTCCCTTGCCGCAATTTGTGATACTCTGGGGAAGATCGGGACCGGGGAATCGGTGAAAGTTTTAACCCGATTTGAGAAATCTCAAAAAGGATCATTGGTTCCAAAAATTAGAGAGGCGATAAAAAAGATTGAAGACCGTATTCAAAAATAACCGCCAAATCAAAAATCTGCACAAAACCCAATACAAACGCAATTAATTTTTTGTCATTCCCAAATTCGAGATTCCGAAACAAGTTCGGAATGACAGACTTTTTCTTGTCATGTTGAACTCGTTTCAAGATCTTATTTAATGCGTTTGTGTTAATTTCCTAACCCTTCCCCGAAAACCTTCGCGATGCTGAATGCGTTGCCAGAAAAACCCCGCACAAAATCAATCCTCCGCCTATCATCGTGATCCACCGGATCTCTTCACCCAGCAGGAGATAAGCTCCGATCAGGGTGGCGAAAGGCTCCAGATAAAGATACATTCCGACAACTCCGGAATCTCTCCTTTCAAGAGCCAAATACCAGAAAAGGTACCCCAGGCCTGAACAGAAGACTCCCAGAAAGAGGATGCCAATCCAGGCAGTGAGAGATAAATGAATGAGGTTGCTCCATTCTCCTTTCAAAAGGCTCAGGGGAAGGATGATCAGACATCCCGAGAGCATGATGGTCGTCACTGTGGCTAATGGAGGAAACCGTAAGAGAAAACCTTTCCCTCCGATGGTAAAACCGGTCCAGGCCAGCGCGCTCGCAAGCACAAGGAGATCTCCATAGGTGGAGGCAAATTGAAACAGCGAAAGCGAAAAGACCCCCTTTGAGATGATGAGAAAAATTCCGCAAAAACCCATGATGATCCCTGATACCTTTCTGGCCGTGATCGCCTCGCCGAGAAAGAAACGGGCGGAAAGGGTGATCAGGATGGGATTGATCGCAATGATCCATCCCGTATTGATGGCAGTCGTGTAGAGGAGGCCATAGGCCTGAAGAAGGCCAAGGCCAGAAACCCCAACAGCGGCGAGGATGAAAATGTGAATCCAGTCCAGCGGGGAAAATATTTTTAAAAAAGCCCTATCCCGTCCCATTTGGACAAGAAGAAGCAGTAGCGCTCCGATCGCATAACGGAGCGTCAGAAGGGTGAAGGGATGGACTTCTTTTAATGCCATTTTCGTGGCAATGAATGAAAACCCCCAGAAGATAACCGCTAACAACGCTTGCCAGGACATGGTGAACTCCTCTATTTTCTTTCGCCGTCTTTATCTTTATCATAAAAAAATAAAAAATTCACTTGACCTCTGCCAAATAGTTTGATAACCATTCAATCTAAAAACTCATAATGAAGAGAGTTGAAGTCTAAGCCGGCCGATGCCTAAGCCAATCCTTTACCCTTCGACATTCCGTTCGCCCTGAGGCTCTCGAAGGGTGAACGGTTCCCTCAGGAGAGGCTTATCGAAGCATGAAATCGGTTTGAGCAACAGCCGGCAAAGTTCACTATCACACAACAAAAGGAGGAAAATCATGGAAGTTCAAAAAGGTAAGACGACACTGGGTATTGATGAGAACATAGAGGCTTTGCTCTGCTATGTTTTAGGATGGGTGACTGGAATCGTTTTTCTGGCTCTTGAGAGAGAGAATAAATTCGTCCGATTTCATGCCGCTCAATCCCTGGCTGTCTTTCTGCCACTCTTCGTGGCTGTGATCATTCTTGGAGTCATCCCTTTTATCGGATGGATTTTATCCCTCATTCTTTCAATCCTGACCCTGCTCCTCTGGCTATTCCTGATGTTCAAGGCCTTTCAAGGGGAGAAATACAAACTGCCCATCGCCGGTGATTTCGCCGAAAAACAGAGCGGTATTTAATTCGGCAGAAAATGGGGTAAAATTTAAAGTTTTTTGGAGGGTGAATATTTCTATTCAGCCTCCGACTAATGAATTATTAACTTTCTGTTTGCGTGGTAAAAAGGGGGGCGCATGGAAAAGTTAAAATTTTTAGGGTTGGTTATGGTTACACTTCTTCTGATCTCAGCAGGAATAGGCTATGCCAAGGATGATCCGGGGTGTAAGGATCATCCACTTCTTACCCGGATGCCCAATTTTTACATCGACTCATGCGAGGAGAATGAATTTGATCAATATCAGTTTAAAGACTCTCAGGGAAATTGGGTGACCGTTGAGGGCGCTTATTACTTCATCAAATACGCGCTGAAAGATGGAGCAAAGGCTCCGAGTGAACTCCAGATTGTGCGAAACTATTCCAATGCCATCCAGAAGGCAGGAGGCAAGGCTGCCTTCGAAACCCGTGACACGGCTTATTTAAAAGTGGAGAAAGGGGGAGCGACCACATGGGTTCATGTGGAGGCTCACAGTGTGGGTACCGCGTATAATGTAGTCTTCGTCGAAAAGAAGGCGATGGCTCAGGAGGTCACGGCCGGAGATATGCTTTCCGCTCTGAACAAACAGGGCTTCGTGGCTCTCTATATCAACTTTGACACGGATAAATCAACGATCAAGCCTGAATCGAAACCCATCATTGATCAAATGGTCAAACTTCTAAAGGATAACCCAGGGCTGAGGGTTAGTGTCGAAGGTCACACGGACAGCACCGGAACACCGGCCAGAAATAAAACCCTCTCCCAGCAACGCGGAGAATCCGTGGTCAGCGCCCTGGTCAAAGCCGGAATTGATGCGAAACGATTGGAGGCCAAAGGCTGGGGACAGGACAAACCCATTGCCGACAATAAAACCGAAGAAGGTAAAGCCAAAAACCGCCGTGTCGAAATTGTGAAGAAATAATTTTTAAAAAGAAAGGAAAAATCAATGCCTTTGGGAAAAAGAATAAGAATGGTTATGGTGTTTGGGTTACTACTCTTGTTGGTCCTTTTCAATCTTCCCGATCTTGTGGCTGCAGACCCCATCGTAGGAACCTGGAGCTACACAACATCCAATCACTGGGCAAAAGGTCCTGTTCCGGCAGGGAAACCCAGTAAGGGAGAGGTCGTCATTACTCAAAGTGGCAGCCAATTGAAGATGGAATTCAAGTCAGGGATGGTTTTTAACCCTCCACAATTGAAGTATTTTGAAGGTCAGAAAAAAGATAAGGAATATATTTTTTCAAATAGTGCGAAAGTGGACAATGAAGGAGGGGTCGCTAAAAACATCTGTAACATGAAGGCGAAGGGCAACAACCATTTCGAAGGCAAGTCCCATTCCGAATATCGTCAGGGTGAAATCACCTTCACCTGGGGATTCGATATTGAATTGAAAAAATAGGGTATATGGGTCGGGAGTTGCTTCGGGCTCTCGTGTGAGAGGAACAACACTCGACCCTTTTTATTCAGTCACTTTTCTCCTTTGCCTTCTCCATCTGTTTCTGCAACTCCTCAAGAGCCTTGGTAGCTTCTTCTATATTCTTTTGCATCTCCTTGGTGGCATCCTCTGTCGCCTTCTGCATCTCCTTGGATACCCCTTCCATCTGTTTCTGCATCTGTTTGGAAGTATCTTCCATCTGTTTCTGGAACTTACCCGCTTCCCTCGCCATCCTCCTTGAACTGATCTCTCCGGTGATCGTCAGGAGAATCAATAGGGCTCCGATAATTCCGAAAACAAGCCATGCTTTTTGAGAGGGAATCCGGTGAACCACGATGGTTGCAATGATCGTGAAATAGATCGCCAGAGCAATGCCCACCGCTCCTCCGATATACGGAATAATTCCAAGGATACAGGTGATTGGCGTCAGGGCTGAAATGTAGGCAGTGCATCGGTAAGCCGTCTCGTATTCTTCCTGAGAGCCCATTAGCTTCCATATCAAATAGAGGATGGCCGCGCCGACAAACCCGAATATCCCCACGATAATAGGCACTAAAATAATTGAAGCCAAACCCATCGCTAGTCCTGTGGCAACCTTCAGGCCAATAATACTGAATATGCTCTGGACCAAGCCCCCGATGACACCCATCACTACCATAAAGATCAGCGGTTGGACATACCCGCCTGCCTTAGGCATCTCCTTAAAAAAGGCCCGGGGTGAGGTTAATACTTTGATTGCGGTCTCTTTGATTTCATTTAAATTGATGCTCTCCTTTTCCATATCTCCTCCTTTCCGCAGGTTTTCAAAACGCTTCTAAGATATTGGAATATATTATTAAAAATTCACAATATTTCAAGCGAAAAAACGGATCAATAGAGTGAAAAACCCTGATCCTGAAAATCCGGATCGAAAGCGAATACCTTTTTCACGCCTCTTCGCCTCATCACCACAAAACTCGTGCAATCCACTAAACTGGTCCCCCTCTTCCCGATCCTTTCCAGTTCATGTTCAGCCTCCTCATGCGAATCCCGATCAATCCACTCTATCTCAAACGATTTGGCGTTTCTTAAAAAGAGAACCGCTGAAGGAAGCCCTAATCTTGCTTGCAAGAGAGCAACGCTTTCCAACAGGATATAATTGTGCAGGAGAAATATCTCTCCGGACTTCAAAATATTTTGAAATTTGTCATATGCAGTGGTATGGTTAGGGTCTGATTTATCCGCCAAGGCATAAATGGCCGACGTATCCAGGAAAATCATTTCTGGAAAGCCTCCTCTAGGGCTTCGTCATGTCGTTCTGATATGGGTTTAAGACGACCTTGCTTTGAATGACCTGAACCGATAAATGTAAAATCTTTGACTGAAGAAGTCTGCTGAGGATCAGATTT
>VGSS01000017.1 GCA_016874935.1 Deltaproteobacteria bacterium
CTCTGGTGCAAACCGCCAGAAGGCAAGGGGTCCATCCAAGGAAATTCCTACAAACCCTCCTCACCGCTGATACAGCAACTGCTCAAGCCGCTCTGTATAATAATTCCAGTTGACCTCCCGAAAACCCGCATGTAAGATAGGGACTAAACTGTTACATAGGTAATCTTGAGACTGGTTACATTATAAACCCTACAGAGGCCCTATGAGCATTAGTGTGAGCAACGTCCCCAATCTGCAAAGAGAAAAAGTTCGCAAAATCGTGACAGGCGTTTCACTAAGGTTAAGAGGTTACAACAAATCTCCCAATTTTCTTGACAATCAAAATGAAATGAGATACTTAAATAAGTTGAAAAAGTATAGGATGTTTCCGGAAAGGCTGAACGTTTATGAAAAAGAATTCGATCCGAATTGCCATCGTAGGTGTCGGAAACTGTGCCAGCGCTCTCATCCAGGGGATTGAATTCTATAGGGATCTCAGTCGAAAGAAGCCAAAATTCGAACCCCTGGGCCTGATGCATATGGATCTCGGAGGCTACAGACCCTGGAATATCGAGGTGGGAGCCGCTTTCGATATTGACCGGAGAAAAATAGGAAAACCTCTAAGAGAGGCTATCTTCGCCAGGCCCAATTGCACCCAGACCATCTTTTCCCAATTCAATGATTCAGGCGTCATCGTCTCAATGGGCCAACCGCTGGATGGCGTTTCGGAACATATGAAAGATTACACCGAGGACCGCATTTTCATGGTGGCCAATGAGAAACCCTGCAATGTGGAAAAGGTTCTCAAGGAATCTGGAGTAGAAATTCTTCTCAACTACCTTCCCGTGGGTTCGGATCTGGCGACTCAATTCTATGCGGAGGCCTGTCTGAACACAGGGGTCAGCCTGATCAACTGTATGCCCAGCTTCATCGTCTCTGACCCCGGATGGGCAAAACGATTTGAAGAAAAAGGCATCCCTGTCGTCGGAGATGATGTGAAATCCCAGATGGGCGCCACCATCATCCATCGGGCGCTGGCCAGGCTCTTCGAGGACCGCGGAGTGAAACTGGACCGGACCTATCAGATTAACACGGGCGGAAATACCGACTTCCTCAATATGCTCAACCGGAGCCGTTTGAAGAATAAGCGGATTTCCAAAACCGAAGCGATTCAGTCCCAGCTTGACGTCCCTCTCGAACCGGAGAATATTCACATCGGCCCTTCCGATTATGTCCCCTGGCAGAACGATAACAAGGTCTGTTTTCTTAGAATGGAAGGAAGAGGCTTTGGAGAAGTTCCATTGAATCTCGAACTGAGACTCTCAGTTGAAGACTCGCCGAATAGCGGCGGAATCACGATTGATGCCATTCGGTGCTGTAAGATTGCCCGTAACCGTGGAATTGGCGGTCCCCTCCTTTCCATCTCCGCTTATGCAATGAAACATCCCCTCGTCCAGTTTCCCGATAATGAAGCCAAGTTGATGGTGGAGGAGTTCATTGGGGGGAAGAGAGAAAGGTAGTAGAGATTTTAGATTGTGGATTGCGGATTTAAAAATTCATTCCAGAAAAGAAGTTAAAACCTTTTTATCTCCCGAACCCTGGATTGCCTTGAAAAATTCTACAACCTTTTTCAGGTCCCTTTCTAACCTCTCATAAAGGGCTTCAAAACGGTCGGGGTGGTGAAGGTATCGCCGGTGGGCCGTCAGGACCGCATTGTTCAGTTTCTTCCTTTCAAACCCTTTGTAGCAGTCTGTTTTAAACTGATCTTGCATCTCTTTAAATTTTTCTTGAATCGATTGAAAGATCTCTTCCCTTCCTCTCACCTTCTCCTCTTTCGAAATGGGTTGATCATAGAATTCCGATAACCGTTTGTATGCCTGATCAATCCACCTCGAAAAAAGCAGGGCATCCCCCTGATAATCGATCGCCGGGGCCGCCTCTTTTGAACCGGAACCGTACTTCTCAGTCAGAAAATTGATTGACCCTTGATTTCCGATGAAGGTCGCCAGTTGTTCATTCAGATCGGTCTCCCCCTTAAAATAGACCGTGGCGTGGACCATCTCGTGGAGAATGATGTTGGCCAGGGTTGGCTCATCCCATTTCAGCATCTTTGAAAAGATGGGGTCTTTCAGCCATCCGAGCGTGCTATAGGCAGCCGCCTGCTGGAGATAGGTGTCATAACCTCTCCTCTCCAGAACCCCCTTCTCCTTCAGGGCTCCCTCCAGGGTGAAGAAACTTTTATAGGTCACTTTTCCGATGACGGGGAAGTTCCAGTGATAAAGGTGAAGGCGGTTTTTTTCGCTTGCCGTGATGACATGAAGGATAGGTCTTTTCACTTCAAAATATTTTGTGTAACTCCCTGTCCTTCGCAATCCCAGCCTCTCCTCACCATAGCGCTTCACCTCCTGGATGATGTGGATTTTCTTTTTTGCCTCATCTTCCAGCGCTTCGTCCCTGAGAACCTCCTGAACCGGAACACTTTGAAAGGTGATGAAGGACTGGTGCCACCCCAATTTGGACAAGTAGAGGACGTTCCCACAGCCTGCCAGGGGAAGGAGGGAGAATAGAAGAATGAGGAAGAGAATGGACTTCACTCCATTCAACCTTATTAGATACTGCAACCTATATCAAGGCCAAAGCCTTGAGTTACTTCTTACATCTGAAAATACCGATGTAACTTAGACCTTTAGAGCTGATTCATCCCGGCTCCCTCGTAGTTTCTGAGACACGATGACCAGTGCCATCAGGCCCATTCCTATGAAATCGTAGAGGGCAACAGGGTAGAACAGGAGCAGGCCTGCGACGATGAGCATCACCCGCTCATAAAGCGTCGTCTTTTTAAAGAACCAGTTTTCAACGCCTCCTGCCAGGGCGGCAACCCCTAAAAAGGCGGTGACCGTCGTCCAGATCACATCCATGACAGGACCCTTGAGCAAAATCCCAACGCCTATAGGATCAAGCACAAACATGAAGGGCACAATGAAGGCAGGCAGAGTATATTTCCAGGCATACATCGTCGTCTTATAGGGATTCCCTTTGGTCAGTGCAGCCGCGGCGAAACAGGAGAGCGCGGTGGGAGGAGAAACCTCCGAAAGGAGGGCATAGTAGAAAACAAACATATGGGCCGCAAAGTCTGGAACCCCAAGCTGGATCAATGCGGGAGCGGCAATTACCGCAGAGATGATGTAAGAGGCCGTAACCGGAACAGCCAGTCCGATCACCCAGACGATGAGGGCGGTATAGATCGCCGTCAGCAATAGGCTTCCCCCTGCATAGGCAATGATGATCGAGCTAAACTTTAACCCCAACCCCGTGAGGGTGACGACTCCAACGATGATTCCTGCGGCCGCGCAGGTGGACGCAACGCTTAAAACACCGATCGAACCTCCTCTTAGTGCTTTCACCAGTTTGCCGGGGGTAAGCGCTGTTTCCTTGCGGATAAAGCTGACTGCAAAAGCCACGACCGTTGCCCAGAAGACGGCCATAATCGGAGTGAACCCGAGAACCATGATCGCCACAATGGCGATCAGGGAAATAAAATGAAACCCGTAGAGATAGGTGAGCTGCCACAGGCTATAAGTTTTGTCCACGGCAATATCTTTAACCCCGAATTTCTTTGCGTCAATTTCCACCATCAAATAGATCGACCAGTAGTAAAGGCAGGTTGGAATGCAGGCCATGATGATTACATCGAGATAGGATATTTTTAAGAACTCCGCGATGAGAAAGGCCGCTGCGCCAAGGACAGGCGGAGAGAGAATCGCTCCAATCCCTCCCGCAGAGAGAAGCCCGCCTGCCGCATCCTTGCTGTAGCCTGCCCTGGCGAGCATAGGATAGGCCACCGAGCCTAATGTAACAGTCGTGGCCACACCGCTTCCGGAGGGCCCTCCAAGAAGAAAAGAGGCCAGTGTGACGGTCCGGCCTGCGCCGGTGGGCTTTCCTCCCATGGCCGCAAACGAGAAATCGATAAAAAACTTCCCTGCCCCGGAGAATTCGAGAAAAGCGCCGTAGATCGTGAAGAGGATGATAAACGTGGAGGAGACGTCGATCGGAACGCCGAAGATCCCTTCGAGGGTCATATACATGTGGCCCACCAGGCGGTCAATGTCATAACCCCGGTGGGTCCAGGGCTTTGGAAGCTCCGGACCGATGAAGGCGTAAATAATAAAGGCAATGACCACCGCGGGCATGATCCAGCCCGTTGTCCGCCGGGTCGCTTCTAAGACCAGAAAGATCAGAATGATTCCGAAAACAATATCCCAGGAATTGGGAACGACAGAGCGGTAAATGAACTGATCGAAGTCGATTAGCATATAGAGAATGACTGCGACCCCAAGCAGGGCGAAGATATAATCATACCAGATGATCCGGTTCTTAAATCGTTTGAGGGAGGGAAAGACCAGAAAAGAGAGGAAGAGGACAAACATGATATGAATTCCTCTCAGGACATGCGTCATGATGATGCCGATGGCTGCGTATAGATGAATCAAAGACATGATCACAGCCACAGCCGTGATAAAAACATCCATCTTTCCCGTAAGCCTCCGGGAAGCACCTTCCTCCTCTTCGATGTATTTCTCCGCCTCCCTGAGGGCCTCCTCAGTAACGACTGCTTCTTCAAACTGCCTTCTCTTTTCTTCTTCCATCGCGCACCTCTCCGAATGAAAGTTCTTTTTACCTTAAATGCGATTTTAATGTCAATTAAATTTTCCCGAGTTGACAAAACCCACATTAAATCATAGTAATATCTTATGACGTTTCCAAGGATGTATCGTATCCGCCAGACTTTTGACCAAACGTCTGCCAAAGATATTTCTGTAGCGGTCAGGAATGAATTAACAAACCTTTCTCTCCAAAAAACAATCAAATCGGGCGATCGGATCGCTATTACTGCTGGCAGCCGGGGCATATCCAATATTGCCCTTATCCTGAAAACGATCGTGGAATATCTCAATCTCCTCGGAGCCAAACCCTTCCTCTTTCCGGCTATGGGTTCTCATGGAGGCGCCACTGCCGAAGGCCAGGTTGCCCTTCTCAGGCATTATCAGGTTACCGAAGAGGTGATCGGAGTCCCTATTCTTTCTTCCATGGAAGTCATGGAGATCGGCAAAACAGAGGGAGGGCTTCCGGTCTATATCGACAAGAATGCCCTGCAGTCTGACCATATCATCGTGGTCAATCGTATTAAACCCCATACCAAGTTCAAGGGGCCCATTGAGAGCGGATTGATGAAGATGATGGTGATTGGCATGGGCAAACAAAAGGGAGCAGACCTTTACCACAAGGCAGCCATCGAGTATGGTTTCCCAAAAATCATTGTGGATGCTGCCAGGGTGGTTTTGAAGAATGGACCTATTCTCTTTGGACTGGGAATTGTGGAGAATGGCTATGATGAGACAGCCAAAGTCGTTGGGTTAATGCCCGAAGAGATGGAGGCAAAAGAGAAAGACCTTCTACCTCAGGCAAAAGCGATGATGCCCAAACTCCCTTTTGATGATATCGATCTGCTGATCGTGGATGAAATGGGAAAAGATATCAGCGGGGTTGGAATGGACCCTAATGTCACCGGTCGAAATCGGGACATCATCGGAACCTTTCCTCATCCCACCTGTGTGAAAAGGCTTTTTGTGCGAGATCTCACCGCTTCATCGAATGGAAATGCCATTGGAATCGGTCTGGCCGATCTAACCACAAAGAGGCTTGTTGAAAAGATTGACCTCCAGGCCACCTATATGAACTGCATTACGGCAATCAGCCTTGAAAAGGGGGCCATTCCCATCTATTTTGAAACAGATCAAGAGGCCATGAGTGTGGCTTTAGGTTCTATGGGGCTGATCCAGCGGGAAAGATGCAGGGTGGTTCGCATCAAGAACACCCTCCATCTTGATGAGGTCGAAGTCTCCGAAGTTTATAAGGATGAGCTCCTCCAGAGATCCGATCTGGAGATATTGGAAGGTCCCTATCCAATGGGTTTTGATTCCCTGGGGAATCTATTGGACCTCCAATTGAACGAGACGAGAAAAAAGGACATGGTTGATTGAGGTATTTCCGGGTTAGCAATTTAGAATTTCAAATAACGCCTAAAAAGATGGTTTCGTAAAAGTCTGAAAAGGTTATTTTCTGTCATTCCTGCCCCGTATCAAGTACGGGGTAAACTCCAGCAGGAATCCAGTTTTTTTAAGCATTTAGATTTTCCCTGGATTCCCCTGCCTACCGGCAGGCAGGCGTTTTCACGGGAATGACGACTTTTTATGAATTCATCAAAGAGATAAGACCCCAATGGAACGGATTCCACTCTTAACCGGATCCTGTCTCCCTTCTCTCCGATCTCGCTTAAATAGATCCTTTTCTCCCTCACAATCAATCCCTGCCTCTCTCCGGTCCCACATTTTAAGTTAATCACATCAAACCTCTTAGAAACGGGATGATATTCTTTCACCTCCTCGAATCCGTAATATTCCATCACCCCCGGGCTCTTCGTCCTCACCCCTTCAAGGAGAATGGTTTCATCTTTGATTCGGAATTCTTCGATGACAGGCTCAAGGTAGATGGAATGAGTGTAAAACAGGGAGAAGGGCTCGGTTGGGCTGACCCGTATCTCGAGAGTCGTTTTGCGGTCCAGGTTTTCTAACTGGAGAAGCGTGACCTTCTTCCAAAATAAAACCCCTCCTGCCACAATCAGAAATCCAATTACAGTCAGGAGGGGCCAGTTCTTTTTTCTCAATTATTTAACGGTTATCCCTTTCTCTTTGAAAAATCGGATGGCTCCCGGATGAAACGGAATCGGAGAGCCACCGACGGCCTGGGGCTCCAGCGAAAGCCACCCTGCGTCCTTGTGAACGGCAACCAGCTCCGGTTTGCGGTCAAAGAGTGTTTTCAGGATATCATAGGCGACATCGCCCTTCATATTTTCATGGCAAACGACGATATTCCAGACAACAGTAATCGGAACATCCGCATCCTGTCCGGGATACGCCTTGGCAGGAATGATTCCCTTTACGTAAAGAGGTCCGTATTTCTCCCTCATCTTGGGAAGGGCCTCATCGTGGCCAATCAGTTTGATCTTAATCCCGGGCGTTGCGCCTACGTCCGTCACTGCCGCAGTGGGAACGCCTCCGACCCAGAAGAACGCATCGATCTTGCGATCCTTTAAGGCCCCCGCGGATTCGGAAACTCCCAGTCTATCCCTTTTCATGTCCTTATCCGGATCGAGCCCAAAGGCTTCAAGCACCCTTAACGCCATTATCTCTGTTCCGCTTCCCGGAGCTCCCGTGGACACCCTTTTCCCCTTCAAGTCAGCCACCTTATCAATGCCTCTGCCTTCAACGGTCACGATATGCTTATTGTTCGGATAGAAAGCAAAGAGGGTTCGAAGTGGGATCTTTTCTTTAAAAACCCCTCTTCCCTGATAGGCATCCCACCCTGAATCTGCCATGATGAGCGCTATGTCGGCTTTCCCGGCTCCGATCAACCGGCAGTTATCCACGGATGCGGTTGTGACTTCTGCCGTGGCTTCCGCATAGGGGATATACTTAGAGATAATGCTGGCCATTCCACCACCTAACGGATAATAGACCCCCCCTGTCCCTCCGGTAGCGATGGAGAGACGAACCGCCTTTTGTGCCCATGCCGTGGAAACCCCAAAAACGAATAGAGCGATGATCCCAAAGATGATGAACCGTTTCATGAAATACCTCCTTTCAGAATTAATGTTGGCCTAAATTTATATTAGACCTGCCCTCAATGTCAAGAGCAAAAACCTCACGTTTCCAAGACGGGCCGGTGGATGATTTGGAGATCTCCCTTTTCAAGGCAATAGCAGGTATTTTTCAGCCACTCCCGATCATTCTGATCTGGAAAGTCCCGGCGAAAGAAGGAGCCCCTGCTCTCTTTCCGAGCCAAACTCCCGTTCAGGATAGCCTTTAAAAGAAGTGCCGCATTCTCCAGCTCTTTCTTCCTAAATAAATTCTTCAGGGTGTCAGGATAGACCTTCTCAATCCTTTTCTCTATCGACGCTAACCGCTCAAGCCCCTCCTTCAAAGAACTCCCTTCCCGAATCGGGCCTGTATATTTCCATGCCAGATTTTTTAGCTCCCTTAGAATGTCGGTCGGATGATCAAAGGCCCCCCTCTTCTTTTTTAAATAACCACCTGCCTTTTTCTCCCACCTTCTCTTTGATGTCTCGAGAAACGGGACCAACTCTCTCTCCCTTACATGGTCTGCGGCGGACTGACCGGCCAGAATACCGAAAACCGCACATTCGGTCAGGGCATTTCCACCGAGGCGATTGGCTCCGTGGACTCCCCAGACGACCTCTCCTGCTGCATAGAGTCCCGGGAGAGCGGTCCTTCCGTTCTCATCAATTTCAACCCCTCCCATACAGAAATGAACTGCCGGCAAGACCAGAAAGGGACGATCCCGGAAAGGGAACTTCGATCGCCTCAGAAAATTGAGCGGATATTGACTCCACTTCTCTTCCGGAACCCGTGTCAGGTCAAAATAGATATCTCCGTTTCGGGAAGCCTCAAAGAGGGTAAAGGAAAGGGAGTCTCTCCGGGTAATGATCGCTCGATTCAAATCGTCTCCAAGATTTAATCTCTCTAAAAGATCTTCCCCTCTCTCATCCAACACCCTTGTCTCATTCGGGTAGGGAGGGTAGAGGATGAACGTATGAAGCCTCGGCTCTGCAATCACAAAGGGATAGAACTGAACAAATTCGAGGTCGCAGAGAGAAAGTCCTGCCTTTAGCGCTAAACTATAACCATCGCCAAGGATACTCTTCTGATTGTCATTCCGTAGATAGATCGCTCCCCCGCCTCCTGTGGCAAGAACCGTAGCCCTCGATTTGATCAGACAGGGCCTTCCATCTCTGAAGAAACCGAAAACCCCACGCGCCTCACCTTCTTCAACGACCAGATCAAAGATGACCAACCCCGGAATGGGTTTGATGGAACTTCTGATCACCCTCTCTCTTAATGGCTTCATTAAGAGAACGCCCGGGATCTGGGCGGATCCCTCCGGACGGTCTACCCAGAACCCCATCTTACCTTCAACCATGGGAATACCTTGTTTTTCTAATGTTACGATAAGGTCAGGGCCCTTCTCAACAAGAGTGTGAACCATTCTTGAATTACTCAAGCCCCTCCCTGTCTCCAGGGTTGCCCGGAGATGGTCCTCTCTGGAAAAGCGGGAATTGGCAACCGTAAATGCTCCATTGGCCATGGCGCTATTGGTTCCCATGCCGATGGCAAACTTCCCCACAATAGCCACCTGAAGCCCAGTCTTCTCAGCTTCTATTGCGGCCATGATGCCAGCCAGTCCGCTTCCGATAACGAGGATATCGGTAGAGAGTTCTTCCATAGACATGGTAAAAAGTCGCCTGTCAAAAGGTTAGGGTAACGAGGCCCGTATCGTTAATAAAAGGTTACGTTTATCGTCTCTTAATTCTTTACACGTAACCGTAACCGGTAACCGAAACGGGCTTCGTAACCGTAACCCAAACACCCGGAGTATTTTCATGGTTTGCGGGTGTCAATGCCGTCATGACGCATTCCTTAGAGAATGCCCGCTTACTCCGCCTTAAAACGCCGGATTTCGTAGATGACCGGGTTCTTAAAATCCGGGCAGGGATGGCTTGCGATGTTCTTATCGTTCAACCAGGGATAGTCGGCCCCATAGAGCATTCCATGAACCTTATACATCATGCTGCAGAGGGAGTGCCAACAAATTTTTCCCTCGATGCCCTCTCCATCGAACCTCACCAGATCACCTACCCGGTGCCCGAACTCACACTCCCCTCTCTGCTCAACCACCTTCACCTCCACACGATACGGAGCCTTCATTTAAAACCTCCTCAATGCGTTAGCATTCCTCTAATCCCTTAAAACGAAAATCAGTTATCCAAGATAATATTTCCAATGTCCGAAGTCGGCGGATTTGTTGGCCTTCTACTTAGAGTCTATCCATAAACGAAAGATTTTTCAAAAGGTCGTCATTCCGGCGAAGGCCGGAATCCAGTAATTTCAATCCCGCTAAAGGCGGGACTGGATGCCCCCGTATCAAGCACGGAGCAGGCTCCTCAAGTCCGGCATGACAGCCGAGCAACATGGTTCTTTCGTTCTTGAGTAAACAACCACCATGGAAGAGGTTCGCCACCCTCCATAAAATGAACAGCCGACATGAACACATCAATCACACAAGGGTCATGTCTCTTACCTTTTGCTGCGCACAGATCTTGATACATTTTGAATGGATCCATTCCAATCAACTGTTTCGGATGAGTAATGCCAATCAAACGCAGATCTTCTGATATCGCCTTCCCAATATTTGGCAGTGCGTCCAAGCGTGATACTTTATCTCTTTCTGGACTTTTCATATGGTTCCTCATCTCGACAAAAAGGCTCACCGGGAGCCGGGTTTATCGGCGATGCAGCCGTTTGTTAGGGCTTATTTTATTGGCTCAATTCCAAGGTCTTTGCATATTTTTTTTGCGAGGTCGTCATCGATCTCTGTATGCCGAGGTACGGAGGAACGTTTGTTCCGGCTGCGATTTCCCCACCATGAATGCCGAGAGCCTTCTCTGATGAATTCACAGCCTTGTGTTTGAAGGTATTTGAGGAGTTCGGTTCTCTTCATGCAGGTACGGCTATTTTCTCTTCGGCATATTCCGCCCCAGCGGAAGCGATCGCATCTTGACGGTTGAATTCAATTGCTTCCTGCAAGGTTATCCGCAGGGTTTCAATCAATTCCTGACGGGTGTGTTCCTGGCAGTTTACGCCTGGAACCTCCTCTATCCATCCTATCCACCAGTCGCCTTGCTGCTTTACTATTGCAGTATATTCCGTATGCATTTAGTGTACCTCCCTATGATCTAATTATAATGGAAATTTAGCCTTATTGAAATTTATTTCCGCCCTAACCTATTAAAATTAAAATGGTATTTAGGGTGAAAATCATGGATACCCACAATTCCAAATGTACAATGGTTTTGGGGAGGCTTACAGAGGGTGCGTGGAGGAGAGCCGGGTGCCTCCCGATCGCTTAAAAGTTTCCCTTACCCGCCTACGCAGAATGCCCCGTCCGGAAGGCCGGGGATGAATGCGAAAAGGCTACCCTTCGAAGCTCCGAGGGAGCGTAGTAGGGTATGCTTCGTCGGGTTTCGCCGAGGCTGTGAAGATGCCCTGTGCGGAAGCACGGGGCATCTTCACTAATGATATAGCAGAGGCCCCATAAGGCCTCCAGACTTTGTCTGAAAAGATGGGAAAACATTATCAAAAAAATACAAACGGGTCAAGAGTTTTGGAAGAAACCACTGCCTTGGGTGGTTTAGGGCAGTTGGAGTTCCTTGCAGAATGTTCGAACAGGAAGAACTCTGACCCCATTTTTTTCAAAATCTCTATTTCCCTCATGGACCTGGTAGAATTTTGGTATTTTTGTCCTATCCATAAAATAAAAGAGGGATGGATTGATCTCTTTTTCTCCGGTTTTGCATTCAACAGCAAATAAGGGTTTCCCGTCTTCCAAGACAACAAAGTCCACCTCACGTTTTTCAATGTCCCGGAGAAACCGAAGATCCATCCTATATCCTTCAGTGTCCTCTATGAAATGGCAATATTTCAAGAGTTGAGAAGCAATAAAATTCTCAAATCTCGGGCCTGGCTCAGGTACTAATGACCAGTCCCATAGGTAGAGTTTCTGCTCCTTCTTTACGGCTCGCACCTTTGGCGAGCCATAAGGGGGTATCCGAAAACAATAGTACATCCTTTCAAAAATTTTCAACCAGCGTTCAACAGTTTCATGCGATACCTGAAAAAATTCTTTAAGATTTTTCACGGAAAGAACCGCTCCGACCCGATTTGGAAGTTCCAAGGCAAGAAGTTCCAGCAGACTAATATCTTTAACATTTTCAAGGTCTCTGATATCTTCAGAAACCACCCGACGAGTCCTTTCATTCTGCCATCGCCTCCAGAATTTTTCCTCCCCCTTTAAAAAGGGTTCGGGAAACCCTCCGAATTTAAGCAATCTCCTGAAATCTTCCTTCGAGGGCTCTTTGTTCAATTCTATCAAGGAAAAGGGATGAAGCCGATAATAGTGATATCTTCCCTGTAAAGAATCTCCTCCTCTACTGTAATAATCCAGTCTCGCGGATCCTGTGATGATGAATGACCTTTCTGATTTGTTTGTGTCATAGAATCCTTTTACAAGATTCCGCCATTTTCCGAACTTATGGATTTCATCCAACACAATGCATTTCTCTTTGGGCGGTAATTCCCCCCTTAACAATGAAGACCGTGTGGTCACATTATCCCAATTAAGGTAGGCCGGATGTTTTTCGGTGACCTCAGATAAAAAAGTTAAGGCAAAGATGGTCTTTCCCACCTGGCGGGGGCCACCAATGAACACCATTCTGCTTTTAAGATCATTCATGACAGGGTTTTTCAAATATCGTTCATGTATTCTCATCATTGTTAACTCCATTAGATAGGAAGGGATATTCCCCCTCCTTCTTCTGTAAGAGGCTGAATATTTCTATTGCCCCCGCTATAAATGTCAACCTTTTCTGCGTGAGTAAAATAGCTATAACACGATTTTACTCATGAGTAAAGTCGATTCTATACGATTTTATCCGCCCTCACAGGATGCCCGGTTCAGTAGGACGGGGGTTTCATCCATTCATTTAGAGAAAATGCTTTAACTATTGATGGGTTGGAAGAATCCACTGCCTCGGGAGATTTCCTGGGTGACGACTTCTTTTGCTTTTTTGTATCCTTTGTCAACCATCTCCCGCATCTTATCGGGATCGAAGTTGAGAGAGGAGTCCACCAACTCATCATCGGGTCTGATCGTTGTGATCCCGACGATTCTTTTCCCCTGGAAAGGGTTTTCGAGGCCAGCAAAGAGTTGGCGTATTTGAGAATCGGTCAAGCCAAGTTTTTCTTTGGCATTGGCCTTAATCTGATCGAGATAGCGGATGGCTTCGCTATAAACCGTTGCGACCTTTAGGTCGTTATCGGTGATTTCTTCTGTGAGAAGTTCCAGGGTTCTTTTCAAGATCTCCATGGAACTGGTGAATTGTTTTCTGACCGGCTCTCGGAGGCCCGCATCAGGAGAGAGGATGACGGAGACGATATGCGTTGCCCCTTCATCAATCGCCTTGCTGAAGGGGGCGATCTCTTTCACTCCTCCATCCACATATTGATGTTTTCCGATTTTGACGGGAGGCATCATCACAGGAACGCAGGCTGAGGCGAGGATCTTCTTGAGGAGCGTGGGTTTTGTATCCTGGTGTTGATTCCCATATTCAATCTCTCCGGTCTGCATGTTGACGACCGCGACAAACATCTCAGTGGAGGACCGGATGAGCTTCTCGTATCGTGTTCGATCACCGAAGAATTTAGTAATCAACCTCTCAAGGGGCTTGGTATCGTTGAGGGCATCGGAGAAAAGAAAAGCAAGAAGATCAGGCCGGTCAGTGAGAATGTCTTGCTGCTCCACATTTTCATAGAAGTGGACGAGGTTCGCAATGTCCTGACTGGCCACAAGGGGGGCGATCAGGGCGCCTGTGCTCGTGCCTACCACGAGGTCAAAATTGAGACCGAGCTCAACCATCAAGTATTTGACCACCCCTGCCGTAAAAGCGCCTTTTGCCCCTCCACCACTTAAGACCAGGGCCCTTTTATTTGCCATCTTTTCCTCCTTTGATCTGAGCAAGAGCTTTCTTCATTCCTGCGATGATGGCGGAGACAACCTGGCGCTGGATTTCAGGGGAATTGAAGCCAATTCTTTCTCTCTGATGTTCTGGTTTCTGGAGTTCAAATAGGATATCCATTTCAATGAGGTAGGCGAGATCCTTAAAAGAATCTACCCCTTTTAGTTCATCCATCAATTGGTTCATGGTCACTGTTTTTTCTAATGATGGAAATTGCGCTGTGAGGAGCTGTTGTTTTGGAGGGTTGTCTCTCAGTTGCCCCCTGACAGTCGTTGTGACCAGGGCGGTCACCCTTTCGAAAAATCCTGCCAGAGGCTCCGGACCGATCTCCGGCGAATGTTCACAGGCCGCAAGGAAAAGAAGGATGGATAAAAGAAAAATGATCCTGGAGATGGGGATTGGGCATTTTTGCAAAATCATTTTTTTCCCTCCTTAAAAAAGCCTGGCCTTTAAAAAACGAAGTCAGGCCCTATTTAATCCCAATCTCCCCGCCCCTGGTCAATGTTCTTGAGGATTTATCGGGGATAATCTTTCCACCTTGGCAGCTTTTAAAAGATTTAAATCCGCGCTGATGAAGGTGACATTTTCTTTCAAAGTTGTCTTTAACCAGACTGCAGATGCAAGATGGATGCTGTCCGCCGCCCTTAATTGATGCCTCTCAATCACTCTTTTGGCGATCGGCAATAGATCATCATGGAGGTCCACGATGAGGAGACCTTTCCAGTCGTCCTCAAACTTTTCGACCACCTCTTTCATTTTTGATTTTGATAAGTCACCGTTTCTCATTCTCCTCGCCATGGCTGAGAGGATCTCCGCATAAGTTAACTTCGAAGTCGTGTTGTCAGGATTCTCCAAGAGAAGCCTTGCTACAACAGATGAACCGTCCTCCCAAACATAGTTCTTAGCGAGGGCGCTGGTGTCAAAATAGATCATCGCCTTTCCTCAAGAATTGTCTCCGACAATGGCTTCCCTTTAATTCTCAAAGGCTTAAAGGGCGTCCATTTAGGTTTTTTTGCAGGAAGCCTTATCTTCCCCTGTTTTGCCAGGCTCGCGAGTTTCTCTTCAAGGCTCGCATTTTGTTCAACGGAGTCGAGGTTGCGAAGCACAGCTATGGGGACCCCCCTGTCCGTCACCACGATGTTATTCCCCGTCTGAGTAAGACCAAGATAATAAGTCAATCTATTCTTGAGTTCTTTTATGCCGACCAACTGCATTTCGACCCTCCTTTAATATGTAGCCATTGTAGCTACTTTTAAAGCAAATATCAAGAAAAGATTTTGTGGTCAGTAAACCCCGTTAGAAATTCAAAAGTGGCATTATTGTCTCACTCGGGGAGGAAAATCCTCGCCTTTAGGCGAAGGCTTTACCTTAACCTTTTAATGGGTGCACAAAAAGGGAGGCAAGCGCGCTTACAAACCTTTACAATTGCGGATTATTTTATCTTTTATGGGGAACATACGATGTCACATGAGGTGGCCTTTGGGTCTTGCTTGAAAACGGAGTAGCCAAACGTTTAAAGGTGCCGCTGTAAAGCTTTGGGAAGCTTCGGCTTCCCGTGTCCGCCCAGCATACCCGCCTCCCTTTTTATGTAATTTTTATCAACTGTGAGGTTTAGTATGCACACTGTGTGCAGGTTTTTCAGGTTTTCCCTCGTGAGAATTTCTGTGCTGATTTGTTTTTTCTTTAGCCAACTTCAGTCGGTAGAGAATCCACCGGCTTGTAGCTGGTGGTAGTTCAATCCTAACGAGACAAATGCCGACGCCACTTCCTGCTTCTTATATTTTTAAGTTTAGGGAGTCCAGGGATTTGGGGCGGGGCGTTTATAGCCTTTCTGAGTGGCCAGGAGGTCAAGGTGGAGGGTGGCGAGGTCTTCCAGGACCGGATCGATGAGCTCAATATTTCTTGTGTCAATCGTCTTAATGTATTGATGGCATTTGTCGCAGGCGTCGATTCGATAGGTTTCCTCGCCCTCCGCATAGAAATAATGAGAGGAGTCCCGTTCTTTATTGCCGCAGAAGGCACAGAAAACCCTGTCGATTCTCCACTGGCACCCGCAAAAAGAACAGAGGAGAAATCTTTTTCCCTCTGTTTCCTTAAGGAGGCTCAACTGGGGCAGGGAACCGCAGATCGGACAGATGCCCTTGAGCCAGGCTTCGGCATTGAGTTCATTATGAAGCTTTTTCGTTCCTGCTTCAATCGAAGGCCTGATGCTTTCCTGAATGAGGAAGAACAACACTTTCTTATCCAATGCGAACTCCCCCCCGGTAATCTTCTCTATCTTTCCTTCCTCAAAGCCTCCGGTGAACGCCTTGTTTAAATCGATCTTTTTATGGGCAATGGCTTCCTCGATCTTTTCCACCTGTTCGGCCATGCGGGGGGTTGCCTTTTTGCCAATCTCACAGAGGGAGCGAAATAGTGCAAGAGTGGCATTGATATCGAGAGGGAAGTCTTTCTTTTCGAGCAAGGAAAAGCCTTCTTTGGCCAACAGGTCTTTCCACTCTTTTTTAAGAGGAATGGATTTGATTTTCAGGAAAGGTTTGGTCTTTTCCTGTTCTTCTCTGATTTTCTGATAGAAACTCAGAATCTCTTTGTAGCCGGGTCTCTTTTTTTTGAGCTGTTGAACTCGCTTTTTTAGGTTTTCCAATGAGGTCTCCTTAAAATGCTTTTTCTTTATTTCTGGGTCTGCCATTCCCGTGGAGACGGGAATCCAGCAATAAGAATCTGGATTCCTGCTTTCGCAGGAATGACGATACGGGCAACAAGAAAAAAACGGGCTTGTTTCGGGACTTCAAAACCGAAACAAGCCCTAAACACCCCCCGTGAAATTCAGGGTTTTATCCGATCCATTGAAAATCTTTAAGAGGTTTCAAGATGCGTTTGAGCGCCATCTTTCTGGTGATCCCGATCGTATTCTCTGCGACGGCTGTTTTGTGATACTTCTTCGGGTCGTCGATAAGGAGAAAGATGACCCTTACATCATCGGGGTCTGTCAGAGTGGCATTTTTATAGACGCCTTTTACTTCTGCGAGCCTCTTATTCGCCATTTCAAGCATGGCCTTCCGATCACCAAAGTGCATGGTTCCGGTCGGGCAGGCTTTGACACAAGCAGGTAACAAGCCTTCCTTAATCCGGTCAAAGCACATGGTGCATTTAGCCATCACGCCTGCCCCTGAAATCCTCGGGATATTATAGGGGCAGGATTCTTTGACCTCTTTGAAATCCTCTGCCTTGATCTTCACCTTCGGGTTGAAAATGACCGCGCCGGTTTTATCGTCCTGGATGACCGCACCTTTTGCCTTTCCTTCTGCAACATCTTTACAGGGAGGAGAGACACAGTGGCGGCATTGATCCGGGAAGAAATACCAGTTCAATTTTTCACCAACCGCTTCGCTGAACCGAACGACTTTCCATGTATTCGAAGAGAGGTCCGGCGGGTTCTGGTGGCTTCCCTGGTTGTATGTTTTTTCTCCAGGCCGCTGATTCCATTGCTTGCAGGCAACCTGACATCCTCTACACGCTGTACATTTCGTCGTATCCACAAAGAATGATTTTCCTTCCGCCATTGATATCACCTCCTCCGTTATTTTTTCGTCTCAGCTTTAGGAGCTGGTTTGGGTTCAGGTTTTGCTTCTGGCTTGGGCGCGGGTTTGGCTTCTGCCTTTGGCGCTGGTTTGGGTTCAGGCTTCTTTTCGACTTTTGGTCTCTCCTCTTTAAGGATATTGACCAGAAACACCTTATACTCAGGAATCATGGTGTTGGCATCGCCAATGGACGGGGTGAGAATATTGGCACTATCCCCTCCATCCTTGGGGACCAACCATCCATAATGCCAGGACAATCCCACGAGGTGGACGGTCTGGCCAGCAATGTTAAAAGGTTTGATACGATTGGTCACCATGGCTTTGGCCCACATTTTGCCTCGCGGGGATGCGATGGTGATGCGTTCGCCGTTTTTGATCCCCCTCAATTTGGCCAATTCCAGACTTAACTCAACATACATCTGAGGTTCTGCTTCGACCAACCATGGCTGATATCGGGTCATCAGGCCTGTCTGCCAGTGTTCGGTTAGACGGTAGGTGGTTGCCACAAAGGGGAACTTCGGATCGCAGGTCGTATACTTATCAAGTTCGCCTTTGAAGAGCGGAATAGCCGGGTTGATCCTCTGGGAAGAAAGAGGATTCTTCTCAATGGGGCATTCCAGCGGTTCGTAATGTTCCGGGAAGGGACCATCCGCCATTCCCACTCCAAAGAAAGATCCAACGCCATCCGGCCTCATAATAAATGGATACCTTCCATTGGGAAGGCCCATGGGAGGCACGGCATTGTCAGGCACATCGCCTACCCACCTGGTGCCATCCCATTTGATGACCGCCCGTTTGGGATCCCATGGATTCCCGTTGAGGTCCACCGAAGCGCGGTTATAGATAATTCTCCGATTGAGAGGCCATGCCCAGCCCCACTGTGGAAAGATATTACATGAGGCCACTGGTGTTCTGTTCCGGCGGGCCATCATGTTTCCGGCTTCGGGATAACTACCAGAGTAGAGCCAGTTTCCGCATGACGTACGGCCATCTGCAAGCAGGAAGACAAAGTTAGGAACCTGCGTTCCTTTCTTATAGGCTTTTTTGTCAATTGGATGCTCGGCAATATCTTCGGTAAAGTAGCCATTGATCTCTTTGGCTACCGCATGGAAGTCAACCTTGCCATCCTTTGCATAATCCCATTTCAACTTCAAGATCGGATCCGGGAAAGCGCCTCCCTCTTTGGCATAGAGTTCTTTCACCTTGGTATAAAGTTCATGAACGATCTGCCCATCTGCCTTAGAATCACCAAGAGGCTCGCCAGCTTTATTTCGCCATTGCCCGACTCTACCACTGTCAGTAATGCTTCCTTCTTTTTCAATCGACATAGCGGCTGGAAGCAGAAAGACCTCGGTCTTGATCTTCTTGGGATCCATTCCAGGCCCTTTCCAGAAAGAGCTGGTCTCATTTTCGAAGAGGTCAATGTCCACCAGCCAATCCAGCTTAGCCATTGCTTTTCTAGTTTTCTCGGAATTGGGGCCTGAGCATGCTGGGTTCATTCCCATACAGACAAATCCTGAGAAATCACCGTTGAACATTTTATCGAACATAAAAAGCCAGGAGGCGTTCTGTCCAACATCAATTTTCGGCAACCAACTATATCCGAAATCATTCTCTTTGGTTCCATTTTCGCCGTAGAACGATTTAAGCAGACTGGCAATATATTTGGGCCTGTTTGCCCACCAGTTCACACTCATCGGATCAACCGCCTTTGGAGTGGTTGCATTATATTTTTCGAGGTTATCAAATGCCGCATTTACTGCAGGCATATAGCCAGGCAGGATATGGAAGAGCAATGCCTGGTCGGTTATCCCCTGAACATTGGACTCGCCTCTGAGCGCATTGACTCCACCTCCTGCCATTCCGACATTCCCCAAAAGCATTTGGATCATGGAAGCGACACGAACAATCTGGGTACCTGTCGTATGCTGGGTCCATCCCATGGCATAGAGCATGGTTCCTACCTTGTCAGGCTTTCCGGTCGCTGCAAAGGTTTCGTAAACTTTTATCAGATCGGCCTTTGAAGTTCCGGTGAGGCTGGAAACCGTATCCAGATCATATCGGGCATAGAACTTCTTCATTAATTGGAAGACGCATCTCGGGTGTTGAAGGGTCATATCTTTGACAGGAATTCCCTTGTCATCTCTATCAAAGACCCATGTTGCTTTATCATAAGCCCTCTTTTCAGGATTGTATCCCGTAAAAAGGCCATCTTTAAAATCGAACTTATCGCTGACGATAAATGGGGCATTGGTGTAATGGATCACATAGTCTTTGAAGAAAATGTCCTTATCGAGGATGTATTTGATCATCCCGCCTAGAAAGGCAATATCTCCTCCTGACCGCATGGGAGCATAAATATCTGCCTTGGCCGAGGTTCGGGTAAATCTCGGATCAACGCTGATAATCTTTCCACCTTTTTCCTGTGCCCTTAAAACCCATTTCATGGCAACCGGATGGTTTTCTGCGGCATTGCTTCCCATGATAAGAATGCAATCACTCACCCCAATATCTGTCCATGAATTGGTCATTGCACCGCGTCCAAACGACTCTGCCAGAGCCGCTACCGTGGGGCTGTGTCAGAGGCGGGCTTCCATTTCGATGTAGACGAGTCCGAGGGCTCTGAGAAATTTCTGATAGAGCCATCCCTCTTCATTATTAACGTGGCAACTTCCTATGCCAGCTATACCATTTGTTCGATTGACGACCTGGCCCTTATCATTCTTTTCGGTGAAGCTGGCATCACGGCTTTTCTTGATCCTTTTTGCCATTTCGGTAAGAGCCCAATCCCAGGATTTTTCTTCCCATTTTGTGCTATTAGGTGCCCGGTAGAGGACTTTCGTCAATCGGTCTTTATTGTTGATGAGCTGGTAAAGTGACATTCCTTTTGCACAGAGAGCGCCTTCACTGGTCGGATGATCCGGGTCGCCCTCCGTGTTAATCACTTTTCCTTTCGCATCCGTGTGAACGATGATGCCGCAGCCGACTGAGCAGTAACAGCAGACGGTGGTTGTCTCTTTTGCTCCTTTAATTCGGAGTTCCTGGGCATAAGATTCTACCGGCGAGAAATCGAATCCCAGGCCGCCCATCACTGTCCCTGCGGCTGTAGCGCCAGAAATCTTTAAAAAACTTCTTCGCGTAATCTTCATAGCCAATTATTCACCTTCCTTTCGTAAAATTTTTGTAACGGGAATTTTATTCACCCCCCCCCTTCAACCCGTTTGAAAGTTCAATTGGAATAAGGTATTTAAGATGAGATAAAACCTTGTGAAACATAACACAATAAAATATTTTGTCAAGGGAAAAATGGAGATAATAATCTGTTTTGATAGGCATCGGCAAAAAAAATAGATTGATATCCTAAGTTCTCTATGATATTGAAGAATTTACTTATTTCGGTAAGATGGGAGACTCAAATGGAAAAAGAATTGATGGAGTTAGTGGAGTTATTGGATCAGAAGTTATTTATTTTCAAAAAGGGATGATGTGAAGAAACTGAGGCAGGAAACTAGCGCAAACTTTCGTAAATTAAAAGAGGAGAATAAGGAGCTTGTCCTCGGTTGGATCGATGGAATTAAAGCGGAGATGGAAAGGTTGAGAAAAGAAGGCAGGGTGGATCTCGATCCCATCCGTGATGATATTAAAGAAGAGACGAAAAAACTCGAGTTAAAAATTCAAGCCATGCTCTTCCAATCGATTCAATCCATAGAGTCATCTCTCGAGAAGATGAAAGAGGAGACCGACTCATCCATCCACCAATCCAAGCAGGAGATAGGTTCAACTCTTCAGGCCGTGAAAGGAGAGACAAATGGCGCCATTCAAAGATCGGGGCAGGAGATAGCTTCGGGCCTCCAATTGATCAAGGAAGAAGGGAGAGCAAATCTCGCTCAATCAAAAGAGGAGATAAGGGTTGATCTCAACCGGTTAGGAGAAGGGATGGGGGACCTCAGCGATCAGGTCAGGGCGGCTCTCGGGGAGATCACGGTCTTAAATGAAAAGATCAAAGAAGGGTTCAATGAGGTGAGAGAGTGTTTCCGTTGCCTGACACCGATCTCTTCTTTGAATGAGGGAATCAGACGTCCCATTAATTTTTCTTGACAAATTTGATGACCACAATTTCAGGTTTTGTGTCGAGGCGCATGGGGGGGCCCCAGGTGCCGGCCCCGCTGGAGGTATAAACCAGAAGGTCACCAAACCTTTTGAGCCCATAATCGTAACCCTTATAGATTTTTGAGGTGATGAACCGGAAGAGAAAAACCTGCCCCTGATGCGTATGACCCGAAATCTGGGCTGAGATTCCCTGATCCATGACAATCTCCAGATCGAAAGGAACATGTTTTAAGAGGATGCTGGGTTTCCGGCGGTCGATCTCCATCTTCTGCAGCATCGCCCTGAACTGCTTCTGATTTCTCGAATCCCTGTAACCCGCGCCAATAAGTTGAAGGCCTTCGATCTCCACTTTTTCATTATTCAACACCCGTATTCCGGTGCGGCGAACGGCATTGAGGTAGGGGGTGTTGTCATAGAATTCTTCATGATTGCCGGTAACGAAATAGGCGCCGTAAGAAGGAGAGAGCCGCGATAGGGGCTCGACCATGTGATTCAGGTCCATCGCCTCCCCGCCGTCATAGAGATCGCCGCCGATAAAGACAATGTCCGGCCGAAGGTCCTGAATCATGTCCGCAAGGTGCTGAGCAAACCGGTTATTTCTTACCTGGCCCAGATGGACATCGCTGATCCAGACCGCGGTTTTGCCTTCCCAGGCGCCGGGTAAATTAGGAAGTGGCAGACTCACGGTGTTGATGCGAATGATTCCGGCATTGATGAACCCGTAAAGGCTCCCTATCAAAGCGATCCCGAACAGGACGATGATCAATGCTCTTCGATCCATGGGAAGGTGGAACAATTTAATCAGACCATAGACGGTCCACGCCAGGAGAGAGGCAAGAAAGAGGAGATAGAGGATTCCCAACCAGGATACAGAGGCCGTATAAAGGGATCGCACCAGAAGGTTGGAATAACGGAAAGAAAAAAAGGACGAACCGACAAGGCTGATAGACAATAATCCCATGGCAACCCTTAAGGACCAGAGCCACAACGGGGAGGTTACTCCGAAGAAGGAAACCAGAGTCCTGTAAAGGAACCAGTGGCCGAAGAAGAGAATCGATTGGGCGGTAGCGATAAAGAGGAAGAATCGCATAGAGGTTTAACCATTATAATGGATAAACCTCCGGTTCGCCATGACCCTTCAGGTTGCAGTCTTTTTTCTCCAATTCACAAAAAAGATTCCGACCGAAACCATTGGAAGGCCCACCATGAGAGAAAACGTGAATTCCTCCCCGATGAAGAGAATGCCGGAAAGAACGCCAAAAATGGGGGTGAAGAAGGTGAAAGCGCTGAGCCGGCTCACGGAGTATTGATGGATCAACTTGAACCAGACAAAATAACTGATAAACGCCACTATCACCGACTGATAAAAAATCGAAGCGAGTATGAGTGTGTCGATCCGATAGATCCAATTCGGTTCAAGGATAAGGCTCACCACAAATAGAATGGGGATGGAGAAGAAGAGCTGATAGAGAAAGGTATGAATCGGCTCAACCTTTCCCGCCATATACCTTTTGATATAAAGGGTGGTGGCTCCCCATAGCACTCCTGCCGCAATCTCCAGGAGATCGCCGATGAGCATATTGGGTTTGGCGGTCTTCGGTTTTCCATAAAAGACAAAAACGATCCCCATAAAAGCGATGATCAAACCCAGCGTCTTAAGGAGGGTCAGTCTGTCTCCCCGAAGGAATAAATGGGCGCCGATAGCTACCACAAAAGGGCTCAGGTAGACGAAGACAACCGAGCGAGCAGAATCTGTAAAAAGCATCCCGAAATAGATGCAGGCGAATTCAAGGCCGAACAAAAGACCCACCATCACGCCGTGGAATAATCGAATATCGGTGTGGAATAATTTCTCTCCCTTTCTGAGACAGTAGATCGCACCGCAAATCGAGGCAATGAGCGAACGCAGGGCTGAGGCAAAGACCGGAGAGATTCCCTCATTGGATAATTTGATGGCAGAATAATTCAATCCCCACAGGAGGGTTAGGATGAGAATGGCCAGAATCGCCTTCAGGTCTAAATAGTCTTTGCTTTCAGGAGAACTCATCGGCTTGGATCCCTCACTCAAAGGGAAGATTACTAAATTTGAATGGAAAGAGCAACTATTCTTTTTGAAGGATTCTTTTCGGCCCTCTTGAAGAAGAGAGAAGGATCGATGAAGTGTTTAGAGTGAAAGTTATTTTTTCCGGGCATGACTATCTGCTTTGTATGTCATGATCCGATCTCACGGATCGGTATCTTATTCATCTTGAGCCCCAGAGGCTCGGGGGGAATCCCCATGCTCAGACCCAGGAGCTGAGGATACAGAAGAGAGGGAAGAGGAGGATTTGAACCCTGCCGAGAGAGAATCATCTGCTGAACGGTATCGAACTGAATTTGACAATACGTGCAGGCAGTGCAGAGATAATTCGCGCCTGACTCTCTCCCATTGTTAAGTTTTTTTAACGTCATCTCCGTTGACAACTCATCATGGCTCCCCAGAAGAGGAGCCCCACAACATTCAAGCCTCATCAACCAGCCAATGCTTTTGGCCCCGGTCACATTCACTAACCGCTCAAAAATGGAGGGGTTCCCTGGATCATCAAACCGTACAATCTGGCTTGGACGCAGCGCATGACATCCGTAATGGGCGGCAATTTTTAGCCCTTGAAA
This sequence comes from Deltaproteobacteria bacterium, assembly GCA_016874935.1. Taxonomy (GTDB): domain Bacteria; phylum Desulfobacterota; class BSN033; order BSN033; family UBA1163; genus RBG-16-49-23. Next base: position 24,031 of record VGSS01000017.1, read on the forward strand.
GGGTTTTTCGATCTTCTTCCGGATCGCTTCGATTCCTACCTCTTGATCAAGAACGGACAGGAGATGCTTTATCTCAATCTTTCCTTCGTAGGAAATATCCTCCTGCTGAAGAACCGCATTGACCTCCTTCCGAAGAGAGAGGTTCTCTTTCAGAAGAAAGTCCGCTTTTTTCAGGCTCCCGTAGCAACACTGGCATAAGGTCATTACATTCAGCTTCTTCGTTTCGGCGAGTGCCAGATTTCTCGCCGACGCCAGGAGAAAGGTTTTGAAATCGATATTCCGCAGAGGATATCCGCAGCAGTTAAACTCCCCAATATCCATCAGCTCCACACCGAGCCGCTCCAAAACCGCCCTGGAGGAGGTTTCGTACTGTTGCAATCGAATGGGAATCTGGCAACCTAAAAAGAGTGCGTATTTCATCATATCTTCTCTTTCGTGTATTTGATGGCTGAATTCTTCAGCTCATAAAGCACGTCGGTGACGGGTACCCCTCTGGGACACTGCTCCTGGCATTGATAGCAGGTCAGACAATCCCAGAGCATATTGGAACCAATGGCCAGGTCTTTCAACCCTAATCCAGCGGCATGCATGATCTGATGGGGCAGAAGCCCCAGGACCTCCTGTGGGTTTTCGTAATGCCTCACCACAGGGCAGACGGTCGTGCAGGTCTGGCAACCGAAACAAATTGAAAAGTTTTTTGCCTGGGAAGAAAGGTCCAATCCACTTTTAAATTTTTCATCCACAGGGGTCAGGTGAAGGACTTCATCTTTCTTCTTCATTAAATCACATTGAGAAGAAATTGCCTCCCTGGCCTGGGTGAGAGGCTTTTCGTAATCTCCCTGAGCCGCCTCTGCCTTCATCAACCCCCGATAAAATGAGAGTGGTGAGAGAACCGAAAGTTCTGGAATTCCTCTTTGGATGAGAAGCTCTCTGACTCTATTCCACAAATTCTGCAGATTGATCCCTACCGGACAAACCACCGTGCAACGGTAGCAGTTGGTACAGAGATAGACGCCTTCCTGAAGACCACGGATCTCCTGTTCTGTAAGCGGATTGCCGGAAGCCAGAGCCTTGATCGAGGCAACTTTTTCGGAAGGGAGAATATTGATGTTTGGAATCCCTTCAAAAGCGATTGCAACAGAACAGTGGGAACTGCACATGGCACAATGGGTACAGGCGTCCAGCTCCATGAGCTGAATCATGGAGAGGTTCTTCCCCATCCAGCTTCTGGAAAAACGCCTGCAGTGAATCAGTGTTTTACACCAATGGAGAACTTTGTCGGAAAAGCTTAAGTTCATTTTTCCCCCATAGCAGCCTTAACCAAAACAACGAGAGGGCTGATTAGGATATGGAACATTTTACTGAACGGAAGATAGGCAACCAGAGCCCCTGTCAGTATCGCATGGACATACCATCCATAGGGATAGATCATCTCCCAGCGGATAGGAATAAGGCCGAGAAGGAGCGAAACAGGATAGCCTATAAAAGATGGAAGCGCCTTTGAAAGGGGGATGCCCGTTTGAAGAATCCTCATTCCCTCTACCCAGAACCCTGTCAACAGGATCGCTCCGATCAAACCCAAGACTACATAATCCTGTCCGCCCGTGATCGCCTTCTGGCTCTTCCCCTGTAGGCGCCTCATGATCGCGAACATAGCTCCAAGGATGATGCATAATCCCAGAAAATCGTTGATGAACGCAAGAGGAGGAAAATTTTTATCGAGCAGCACCGCCACCTTCTCGCTCATCGGAAAGAGAGCGGAAAGGATAAGAAGTGTCAATCCAATCAGAAACCGGATAAAGATGGGGAGGTAGATGAGACTGTGAATCGTCCAGCGACCTACCCCTTCCTTCAAGATACTTCTGAGCAGGAGGACATCCACAATAAAGACCTTGAGGATGGTCCATATCTTCCTGGAGAAGACGATCTGCCAGGCTTTTTCTCCAATGTAGGAGAGCTTTTCACGGGCGGTAAAGGAAGGGTCAACCATCGTCCCCTGAAACCAGAAGGCGAGCGTGGCTCCAATCCCAAACAGAAAAAGGAGAACGGAAACGATTGAGACCGGATCATTGAGAGTCACCGAACTGCTATGACATCCCATGCAGATCACACTCTTTGCCGGAAGCACACGAACCGGAGCTCCCACCTTATTTTCAGGAAAATGACATTTCTTGCAGGCTTCGTGATTTTTAAAATCGGCAAACCGGTGAGAAGTCATCTTGACAGGTGCGCCATCTTTGACCTTGGCCAACAAGATTCTGCCTGTCTTGGGATCCTTCCTCACCTCTTTGGATTCATGGTGGCAGGCCTCACAGTTGACGCTCCGGTGAGGATCATGCGCGGTCCCCTCACCATGGTATCCATGGCAGGAGACGCAACCAAACTGTTTTGTTCGATGAGGAGAAGAGGCGATTCCATCATGGCACTGGATACAGGCGATTCTCCGATGGATTGTTTGCCCATACTCTTTCGAATCAATATAAACAGAGACCGCTTTCCCATCGACCTTTTTCTCCACATCCTTCTTTTCGTGACAATTCATACAGAAGAGGATCGTTGTGGCCGTGCCTTCATTGCTGTTGAGGTTGGGCTGGCGATGGCAGCGCAGACATATCTTCTTTTCCGCCTCCATCATCTCTTCATCGGTCATTCCTCGGGCAAAAGAGATGGTAGGAAAGATTCCACAAAGGAAAAGAATGAGGAAAAGAAAGAGAAGGTCTTTTCTTACCCTTCGCCTCTTCTTCTCTTCAGGATGTCGATTTAACTCCTCCCACTCCAGAGGATGATGTTCCATGATCTTTTTAGCTTCCATCTGACCCGTAAAGATGGACTTGTCCATTGGAAAGACACTGGCGCGGAGATGTCCATTGAAGAGATGGACAACAAAGATAAACCCCATGGCCAGAAGCGCCTCATCGCTGTGGATCGTATAAGCGATATTGAACCAGAAGCCAGGTAAAAACCCGGAGAAAAATTCCGGGAACCAGAGCAAGAGGCCGGATCCCCCGATAAATGTGATTCCCCAGAAGACCGCCCAGTAATCAAATTTCTCCCAGTACGTAAACCGGCCAAATTGCGGCGGAGATCCCTTCCCCATAAAATAGAGAAGATGCTGGTAGAGATCTCGAAAATCTTTTAGTGAAGGAACCATGGAATGGGGCCCCAATAACTTCCCTTTTAATATAACAAGGTAATAGCACACATAGAGCAGATGGAGGGCGAAATAGCCGAAGGTGATCCCGGCGAACCATCGATGAAACAGTCCGGCTCCCTTTACCCCTCCCCAGAGAAAGATCAGCCCCTGCGCCCAGAAGGCCTGCGGGTATTTGAGGGGAAGCCCGGTTAAAGCCAGGCCCAGAAAGGTGATCATCATCACCAGGTGAATAAACCGATGAAAAACATTAAATCGCCAATAGACTTCTCTCTGATCTTCCTTCATGGACATAAGGCTAATTCCTTTTTAACCATTCGTGAACTTTCCTGAGAATCCAGACCAGGGTGTGAGAATAAAAGAAAGCAAGCACCACAAAGACGATGATTCCGAAACCGATCTCAATCCAACGGAGGATGGTTAACTTATTAAGCTTCTCCACATCCTCTTTCTTGACCCCCTCTTTGGAGGCGTGGATCACATAATCCGTAAACCGAAGCTGGGCGTTTGGATGGCACTTCTTACAGGCCTCCAGAGCAACTTCCTTCTTCTTTAATGAGAGGCAGGTATGGGCGCCGTGACAATCCGTGCAATAGGCAGAAGCCTCATGTCCTAGGGAGGCGGCTGCTTTTCCGTGATAATTTTCGAGATATGTCCTCATCTCAGATAGGTGACACTTCCCACACATCTCGGTCATCCATCTTCCGAGTACCAAACGCGACTGACCGGAAACGACGTAATGGCTGACATGACAGTTTCCGCATGTTGGGGCGTCCTTCTTTCTTTCCACCAGCGCTTTGGCGTGTTCCCCTTTGAGATACCTTTGGTAAACCTGGGGATGGCACTTTTCGCATCTCTTGTAGTCATAAAGAAGAGTGGAAGGCCTGTTTAAGAGATTCGAATTGGGATGTTTCACCCCTTTTTCCTCGATGTCCGGGTGGCACTCCGAACAGGAGATGCGACCATGAGAGGAAGATTGAAATTTAGTCATATCCACAAACCAGGACCGCTGGGGAAGATTCTTCTCCGTGGCCTGGATAGGAGAAAATGTTAATCCAAGCAGACAAAACAAGATGAAAAAAGATAGAAAAGAAACTTTCATCATTTTTTTCTTCCTAATTGGGATCATGAGATAGAGTTCATTCATAAATGCCTTTTTCCATCATATCGGACCTGAGAAGCCTGCCCCGTACTTGATACGGGGGTATCCAGTCCCGCTTTTGGCGGGATTAAAAACCTGGATTCCCCGCCTCGCCGGAATGACGACTTTGTTGGTAGAATCTACACTATTTGCGGTCTTGGCAGTAAACCTGCCATCTCAGCAATCTCCCTGACTTTCTCCTCCCATTCAATGGCCATGATGTGAATTCCGCGAACCCCGGGAAGCTGTTTTAGTCTCTGGATTGTCTCCACGCAGATTTTGATGCCTTCTTCGGACTGTTTCTCCTTGAGCACTCCCTTTAAACGGTCGATCATCTCATCCGGCACATCCATTCCGGGTACGGAATTCTTCATGTAGCGAGCCATCCCCACTGATTTGAACGGCGTCACTCCAGCCAGGATCGCCACCTTCTCATGAATCCCTCGGTCCCTCACCATCTCCATCCACTTTTCAAACCTTGGGATATTATAGATGCACTGTGTCTGTAAAAATTCCACGCCGGCTTTTGCCTTCTTGCCAAGCCTTGCCGCCCGAATCTCAAACGGATCGGCAAAGGGGTTCTCCGCAGCCCCAATAAAGAGTACGGGTCTCCCTTTTATCTCTTCCCCTTCAAGAAACTTCCCATCGTCCCTCATCGTCTTGACCGTTTGAATCAACTGAATGGAATCCATGTCAAAGACGTTTTTGGCCCTTGGATGATCTCCAAACTTCTGATGGTCTCCGGTCAGGCAGAGGATGTTGTTGATCCCCATGGCTGCCGCTCCCAGAATGTCGCTCTGTATCGCAATCCGGTTTCGATCCCTACAGACCATCTGAAGGATAGGGTCAAAACCCATCTCCTTCAAGATCAGGCAGGCAGAAAAGGAACTCATCCTCACTACCGAGGTCTGGTTATCCGTGACATTGACTGCATCCACAGCCCCCTGAAGGAGTTTCCCTTTCTTTCGAATTACCTCGGCATCTGCCCCTCTCGGCGGTCCACACTCCGAAGTCACTACCAGTTGACCTGACTCAAGTACTCTTTCAATGTTCGACTTGGTTTTCATCGCCGCTCCTATAAATCATAAGGTTAAGGCTAAGGTTAAGGTTGAGAAAACACTTAACCTGAACCTTAATCTTGGCCTTCTTAAAGGATTAAGGCTGAGATTTTTGGGTTAAGGAATTGATCAAAGAGTTTAATTCCTTCCATATTTCTTCAATAAAATCTATCAGATCTTCAACATCTTTTTTTTCAAAGTACCCAACTCTTCTGCCATATATCAGATGACTTTTCGTCTCAGACAAAGATCCACGTGAATGATAATAGAAATTCAACTTGTCCTTTGTATGCTTTCTTCCAAATCCCTCCGCAATATTACCCGATACCGATAATGATGATTTTCTGATTTGAGAAGTCAGGCTATAGTCTTCCTTTCTTGGAAGATGTTCAGTCAAATTAAAGATCCTTACGGCAAGTTCCATAGCCTTTTGCCATACAGGCATATCTTCAAATGATTTATATCCCATTCTTTCTTAACCTTAACCTCAACCTTAACCTGCCTCTATAGTTTTAAATCCTCTCTTATTCTCTTCCTTGGTCCTCCATCCCTCGACGTTCTCCAGTCTTTGATCGGAATGATCTCCTCGTATTTCTCCATTTGGTTAAGCGCTTTGAGCCGATCAATGATGAGCTGCCAGCCACACTCGAGATCTTTGTCCACCTCGCATTTCCCATTGGAGCTCCCCCCGCAGGGGCCATTGAGCAAACTCTTGGCACAGCGGGCGATCGGACAGATTCCCCCGGTCATATGAAGCACACACTCCCCGCACCCCTGACACCTCTCGGACCAGACCCCTTGTTCAAGTGTTACACCCAAAAAGGTGGTATTGACTGCAGGCAGGACCGTTTTATCCTTGTAGGTCTCAGCCAGATACTGAATCCCGGCTCCGCACGCCATTGAAAGGACGACCTCATAATCCCCTACAAATGGACGAATTTGATCAATGTATTCATGATCACACTGACGCTCCAGAGTCTGTTCCCTGATCTCTATCTCCTGGCCATCTTTCGCTCGAGAAAGCTTCAGTTCGGAAGCCAACACCCCCACTTCCCGCTCCCCCCCTGTGGCGGAAACCGTTACGCATTCGTTACAACCCAGGAGCAAAACTTTCTTGTAAGGCTTGAGCATTTTTAAGATCTCATCCAACGACTTCCTGTCCGCTACAATCATCAGAACCTCCGGTCAGTTCGGAGTAATTTAGTTCGGTGTTCGGAGTTTTAAGTCCTTTAGACCTTCACTCCGAACTACGAACTCCGAACTCATAACTTTCTCTTTTTCACAGGAGAGGGCCCCAAGGCCCGAATCTTCTCCGCCATCTCACGGGCCACCTCTGCAAACCGCTGCCCCTGAGCTGAGCTCATGTTGTACATCTCCACACGGCCGGATCCCAATCCGACTTCTTCAAGCAGTGTCTTCACATACTGGACGCGTTTCTTTGCCCTCAAATTCCCTCTTAAAAAATGGCACTCACCCTCCAAACATCCTGCTAAATAAACTCCATCCACTCCAGACTCAAAGGTCTTTAGGATGAGAAGAGTATCCACCCTGCCCGTACAGGGGACCTTCACCACTTTAATGTTCGTCGGATAGTTTAGCCTCATCGAACCTGCCAGGTCCGCTGCACTGTAGGCTCAATGCTCACAACAAAAAGCCAGTATCTCAGGCTCAAAGGACGTGGCCGTGTCTCGTGTCACGTGTCCGGACTCTTTAACCTTCGTTATATCTTCTTCCTTCATAGCTAATTCTGTCATTTTCCCGATCTCCCTATCACCCTATCTCCCTATCTATCTTTTTATGCTGCAACCCCCAACAGCAAAGCTTGACACTTTTCTTCTAATTGATGGCTCTGGAAGTGCATCAGTTCAATCGCCTTTGCCGGACATTCAGCCACACACCCGCCACACCCCTTACACATGGCTGGATCAATCTCTGCCTCTCCCTTGGCATTGATGACAGGAACATTATAGGGGCAGACTCTTACACAAGTCAGGCAGGCTGCGCAACGATCCCCTTCGACCACAGCCACCACTCCTCCTACTCGAAGCACTTCTTGCGAAAGCACGGTCGCTGCCCGGGCCGATGCCCCTAAGCCATGGGCGATTGATTCGTCAATCGGCTTGGGCGCATGGGCCAGGCCGCAGACGTAAACTCCATCGGTTGCGAAATCGATCGGCCGGAGTTTCACGTGAGCTTCCACAAAAAAACCATCCCCGTTGACTGGTACCTTAAACAGATTGGCCACAGGATTGACCTTCGGAGGAACAATAGCCGTTGCAAGTACTAACAGGTCAGGCCGAACCTCCATCTCACGGTTCAAGACATAACTGGTGAAACGAATTCGCAGGTCTTTCCCGTCCTGAGCAACGTTTAACTCCTTTTGATCATCATACCGGATAAAAAGAACCCCTTTGGCGGCAGCCTCACGATAAAGATCTTCCCTGAGAGCATAGGTCCGCATATCCCGATAGATGATGAAGACATTCATCTCCGGGTTTATCTCTTTCAGTTTGATGGCGTTCAGAACCGAATGGGTGCAACAGACCTTTGAGCAATAAGGTCTCTCTTTATTTCGAGAGCCGACACACTGAATAAAAGCCACTGATCGAGCCGATTTCAAGGAACCATCACGGTTGATCAATTTCCGGTCTAACTCCAGGCTGGTCAGGACTCGAGGGTCCTGACCGTAGAGGTGTTGATCCGGCTTCAGTTCAGAGGCCCCTGTGGCAATGATCGCGATCCCATGCTCCAGCAGCTTCTCTGTCCCATTGGTCTGAATCGTCGATTTAAAATTCCCCACAGAACCTTCCACCTGTTTCAATTCGGTATTGAGGAAAACCTCAATCTTCGAGTTCGACTGGACCTCATTCATGATCCGGTTCAGATGTTGTTGAACATCCTCGCCCCGCCAGGTCTGGTGGATATTTCGGGCCTGCCCACCCAAGACATCGCTCTTCTCGATGAGATAGGTGTGAAAACCCTGGTCTGCAAGGCTGAGAGCCCCCATCATGCCCGACAGACCCCCACCTATAACAAGACAGCTGTGATTCAGGCTTCGGTCCATTTGATGGAGGGGTTTTAAATTCCTGGAACAGGCCACAGCCATTTGAACGAGTTCCTTCGCCTTATCTGTGGCCATCTCCTTCTGAGCCATATGAACCCAGGAACACTGGTCTCGAATATTGGCCATTTCAAACAGGTATGGATTGATTCCCACTTCGCGGATCGTATCCCGGAAAAGAGGCTCGTGAGTCCGGGGCGAGCAGGAAGCCACGATCACGCGATTCAGATTCAGTTCCTTCACTCGCTCCTGGATGATTTGTAATGAGTCTGCGGAACAGGTGTAGATCGTATTCTCCGCGTGGACCACTCCAGGAAGCGACTTTGCAAATTCCGTAACTGTTTTCACATCCACTGTGCCGGCGATATTGACTCCGCAGCTGCAGATGAAGGCCCCGATTCTCGGTTCTTCGCCGGCCACCACTTCTCTCTCAGGAGGATATTCCTTCTTTCTTACCAGTGTTCCGCGGGCTTCTCCGATGACGGAGAGGGCCTTTGCCGCTCCACCACTGGCCTGGATCACGCTGTCCGGAATGTCTTTGGGCCCCTGGAAAGCGCCGCAAACGAAGACGCCGGGTTTTGATGTCCGGACCGGTTCGAAACTGCTGTTCACAGGAAAAGAGTATGGATCCAGATCGATATCCAATCGTTTGGCCAGATCCGCAGCATCCTTCGAAATCCCAATGCCAACGGACAAGATCACCAGGTCAAATGTTTCCTCCACTCTTCTTCCATGTTCATCCGTATATTGGATGAGGAGGTCGCCCGGTTCCTTCCCTGGAAGAACTCGTGTAATTCTCGATTTGATAAAACGAACGCCTGCTTCCTCGGCACGGTTATAGTATCTTTCGAAATCCTTGCCGTAGGTACGCATATCGATGTAGAAGATGGCCGTATCCAAAGGACCAGCTGAATGTTCCTTTGCCACAACGGCCTCTTTAATGGCATAGGTGCAGCAAACGCCCGAGCAGTAAGGTTTGGCCCCTTCATGCACATCCCTTGATCCCACGCACTGGATAAATGCAATTTTCTTCGGGTCCTGATGGTCCGGGGAGCGGCGGGTGAGATGGCCTCCCCAGGGACCTGAGGCGCTGAGCATTCGTTCAAATTCCATGCTGGTAACCACATTGGGATAACGGCCATACCCTAATTCCGAGGAGTGGCCCGGATCGTAGAGTGAATAGCCGGGTGAAAGGATGACCGAACCGATTTCCAGTTCTTCGGTGTAAGGGGCTTGTTGATGGTCGATCGCCTCCCGTTTGCAGACATGGACGCAGAGGTGGCATTCGGAACAGATCCCGCATTCAAGGCATCGCGCTGCTTCTATCCTCGCCTGTTCTTCGGTGAGAACCAGTTCCACCTCTCTAAAATTTCTCACCCTCTCTTTCTCAGGCAATTCTGGATTTTTTGTTCGAGGAGACAAATCAACTTTACCCTCTTCGATTATCTCTCCTATCTCTTCTTGTGAGAGATCAACCACAGGGAGGGGAATCTGTTCCCTTGGGGTAAGAAGCGGAACGCATCTTAAATAGCGGTCAATGGAAAGCGCGCCACGCCGGCCGTCGGCAATGGCCTGGATCAAAATCCAGGGCCCTCTTGCCACATCGCCTCCGGCGAAGATTCCCGGGCGATTGGTGGTTAACGTTTTTGAATCGATGGCAAAGGTCCCTTTGGACGTGACCTCAAGGCCATGGGTATCTTCGAGAAAAGAGATTTCAGGGGCCTGGGCAACAGCGGCAATCATCGTATCTGCAGGGATGACATACTCAGAACCTTTAACAGGTATGGGGCGTCTTCTACCAGAACTATCCGGCTCCCCTAATTCCATCTTCACACACTTCACACCAGCGACATGGTTCTCCTCTACGACCACCTCGACGGGAGCAGTGAGAATTTGAATGTCGATCTCTTCCCGTTCTGCGGCTTCAATTTCCCAAGGATTGGCAGGCATCTCATCCTTCGACCGGCGGTAGAGGATCTTCACTTCTCTGGCGCCCAACCGCAGAGCAGTCCTGGCCGCGTCAATCGCGACATTTCCTCCGCCGATGACAACCGTCTTCTCACCTACTTTTGGCGCAGAAGGGTTACCAGGGGCAAGGATAGGTCCATCTTGCATTCTTCCAGCGAAGTCATGTTTTTCTGCCAGACTAACGGCCTGAAGAAACGGAACCCCATGATGAACGCCCGGGGCATCCTCTCCTGGAATCCCCAGCTTCTGTGGTTCGTGTGCCCCCATTGATAAAAAAACGGCAGAATAACCTTCCTCAAAAAGACGGTTGATGTTGCGAATAGGGGTATTCAATTTCAATTCGACATTGGGGTGATGAACGATGTCATCAATCTCCCTCTGGAGCACATCTCTCGGGAGACGGTAGGCCGGAATCCCAACTCTCATCATCCCTCCAGCGACTGGAAGGGCCTCGAAGATCGTGACCTGATAACCCATCCGTGAGAGCTGGTGGGCGCAACTCAATCCCGCTGGTCCTCCGCCAACAATGGCCACCTTTGCTTTAGGCCGTTCTATTTCTTCCTGACTTCGAACTCCTTTATCTTCTTCTTTACTCTGAACTCCGAACTCCGAACTCCGAACTTCTTTTAACTCCTCTCGATGTTCATAAACCCAGTCAGCAGCAAAACGCTTTAAATTGCAGATCGCCACAGGGGTGTCGAGCTTTCCCCGATTGCACTTCTCTTCACAAGGATGGTTACAAACACGCCCTACCGAGGCAGGAAAAGGATTGTACTCTTTCACCACATCAAGCGCCTCTTTATACCGTCCGGCATGAATGAGGGCAACATAGCCCTGGGCGCTTGTCTCTGCAGGGCAGGTCGATTTGCAGGGGCTCGTTCCTCTCTTGGTAACCAGGAAGGTGTTGGGAACAGCCTGCGGATAGGGTCGATAAATCGCTCTTCTCTGGTCAAGACCCTGGTTGAATTCATTGGGAAGGAGGATGGGACAGACTTCTGTGCAATCATTGCAACTGGTGCATTTGTCCATGTACACATAACGAGGATGTCTTTTGAGAATGGCCTTGAAATGTCCGGCCTCTCCTTCCAAACCGACCAATTCAGAATTGGTAATCATCTCGATATTGAGATGGCGGCCCGCCTCCACCAGTTTTGGAGAGATAATACACATGGCGCAGTCATTGGTCGGGAAGGTCTTATCGAGCTGTGCCATCTTCCCACCGATCGCCGGGGATCGCTCCAGCAGATAGACCCTAACGCCGGAGTTTGCCAGATCAAGGGCAGCTTGAACCCCGGCAATCCCTCCCCCCACGACTAACGCAGCACCAATCTTTTCAACCATGTTCAACCTCTTGATTTCAATTTCAATCAGAATCGTCATTCCGGCGAAAGCCGGAATCCAGTTTTTTCATTCGGCTAATCATTCTCTGGACTCCGGTTTCCACCGGAGTGACGACTTTTTACGAGTTTATCGTTACTCTGCATTGAATTCTGTGTTTTGGTCATTCTAAGTTGTTTCGAAATTCGCCTGCCTGCGCGAAGCCCCGCTCTGCGGGACGAAGGCAGGTATTTCGTGCTTCGAATTTATACCTTTATGGCATCCAGATATTCCGAAATCCGATCCTCTGCTCCCATCGGAATGAAGTGAACTCCCTGGCAGAGGTCTTTTAGTCCCTCGACCAGTCTGGTCACCAT
>VGSS01000018.1 GCA_016874935.1 Deltaproteobacteria bacterium
AAAGCCAAATCAAAAGTCCGGTGGGCGACCATTCTACATTCCTTTCTCTTCATCGCGGGGTTTTCAACGGTCTTTATCCTGATGGGGGCCTCCGCCTCTTATCTGGGACAAGTGTTGGTCGAATATCAATCCTGGATCATGAAGGTGGGAGGGGTGCTCATCATCGTTCTGGGAATTCATTTCACCGGGATCATCAACATCCCCTTCTTGCAGATGGAGAAACGATTTGAAATGCGGAAAAAGCCCCTGGGCTATCTGGGCTCTTTCCTCGTAGGCATTGTCTTTGCGGCAGGATGGACTCCCTGCATTGGTCCCATTCTCTCCACCATTTTGATCTATGCAAGTACTTCAAAAAATTATATGACTGGCGTCTATCTTTTAGCCGTCTATTCTTTGGGGCTTGGAATTCCTTTTTTTCTCTCCTCCCTGGCTTTTAATTCGTTTCTCTCGGCTTTTGACAGGATCAAGCGTTATATGAGATGGATTACACTCGTCAGCGGGGTTTTCTTAATTATTATCTGTATCCTTTTTTTAACTGACACCTTCCGTGAGATCAACATCTTTTTCAACCAACTCGCCAATCCTTAAATTGGTTAATCGGTCTATTGAGTTCGTTGAGCTCATTGGGTTTAACCCAATAAACCCAACAAACCCAACAAACCAATCAACACCATAACCTTTATTGTCGGATGCTCGTCAGGGTAAAGATTCCGGCGAGACCAAAGAGGAGGGTTGGGGTCCAGGCGGCGAGAAAAGGAGGAAGAACCCCTGATTTTCCAAAGGAGAGAAAGACATAGAAGATCACCCCATAAGCAAATCCGATCATGACGCTGATTCCGATACTTAATGCCACCCCTCCTGATCGACCGGTTTTCAGGGCAAATGGAATACCGATCAGGACCATGATCAGGTTTAAAAACGGATAGGAAAGCTTGGCATAGAGATCGGTGAGATATCGGGTAGCGTCATAACCTGACGTCTGAATTTTCTGGATATAGTTGCGAAGTTCGGTATAACTCAACTCTCTGGACTTGTGTTCAACTTGAAGAAAGGATTCCCAGTTTTCAGACAGAGTGCCCCACGTTTCCTGAAAGGGAGTTGTTCGGATAGAGCCGCCGTCTCCAAATTCCCGGATTGCTCCCTGATGAAATTTCCATTTTCCATCTATCCACATCGCTTCTCGCGCATCGATCCGGCGGGTGCAACGAAATTGGTCATCAAACTGGTAGAGGGTGAAACCCTTTAGTTTCTTTTCTTTCTCGTCAAGCAATTGAATATTATAAATTCCCTGATCACCATGGTACCAGATTTTGTAATTTTTAAAAAAACCAGCGGGTTCCTTTTTCCTTACTTTTACGGAGAAAAGATATTCCGCTTCCTTATTTGTCATTGGAACCACATATTCGTTGCCAAGAAAGGAGAGGAAACTGATGAGGAGCGCGATGGCAAATAAAGGAATCGTAATCCGATAGAGGCTGACGCCTCCGGCCTTCATGGCGGTAATCTCACTGTGACGGGAGAGAGTCCCTAATGTTAGAAGGGTGGAGAGCAGAACCGCATAAGGAAGCGTCCATTGGAAAATCACCTCAGGAATCTTATAGAAAAGGTATTCAAAGATGAGGTGAAAAGGGGCCTGGTATTTGATGAAGGTATCCACCTTCTGAAAGAAGAGGACGACAATATAGATGAGAATCAAACCGCTCAGGCTGAGAAAAAAAACCTTCAAATATTCACGGATGACATAACGGTGCAAAACCCAATAGCTTTCAAACATCTTCGAAAAGCCCTTTCCACTTGCTCTGAATGAAATCGAATGCCTCGGTCATCCAGGCCAGGGGTTTAAACGGAGATTCCTTTGAGGCCTTGATCAGGAGATAAATTCCAAAGACTCCGAAGAAGAAGTTGGGAGCCCACCCGGACAAAAAAGGTGGTATTGTTTTTCTGATGGCAAGAATTTCCGAGGCGGTGAGGGAGATGTAATAGGTCAGAAGGATGAGAAGGCTGAGCACAAATCCATAGGATCTTCCTGAACGGCGGGGCCGAATTCCCAGCGGAACTCCGAGCAGGCCGAAGACAAGACAGGAGAAGGGGATAGCGTATCGTTTATGGAGTTCAACCTCCTGGGAGGTGATATCCTGGCCAAGCGATTTTCTTGTTTCCATCTTTTCCCTGATATCACCGATTGACATCTCATGATCTCTCAATTTCCTTCCCATTGCAGCAAACGTCTTTGCTAGTTCGAGCTTGAGGTCATAGGTGTCAAATTGAATTTTTTGATAGATATTCGTCCGGGGTTCAAAGCGGTGGATATCTCCGCTGAGGAGCCGGAGGCTGACCTCCTGGGACTTCGGATTGCTGACAAGGAAACCCTCCTTGGCGAAGATAGTATTGACCTTCTCCTTATCCCGCTCATCATAGATGAGAATGCCCTCCATCTTCTTCCCTTGGATTGGAACTTTATCGACATAGAGGACAAATCCATCAAAGACATCGTTGAAGACCCGTTCTTTGATTTCAATATCCGCCTTCGATTGAGCCATTAGATAGAGCGTTGCCTTGAATCCGCGGTTTCCCCATGGGAGGCCATAGATGACCAGAAAAGTGGTAAGGAGATAGGTCCCGACGGAAAAAAGGAGAACGGGAAGATAGAGCTGATAAAGGCTTATCCCGGAGGCTTTAAAGGCGGTGATTTCGCTGTCGCCTGAAAGTCTTCCGAAGGAGAGGAGAAGGCCCAGAAGGAAAGCCATCGGAATAGTGAAGATGAGGAACGAGGGAGAGATAAAAAGAAGGAGCATAAGAATCTGCGAAAGGTTTACCCCCTGGGTCACAATCAGCTCGATCAGCTTTAAAATCTTATCCATCAGAAGGATCACAGTGAAGGTCATCAGTCCGATGAGAAAGATCGGGGAGATTTCTTTCAGGATATAGAGGTGGGTTGTTTTTTTCATTCTCAGTCTATTCTAAGAAAGAGGGGAGGGGATGTCAACCCTTCGACTCCTTCGACTCCTCAGTATAAACGAAAGGGCTTGCCTTAGGGCCGAGGCTTTCGCGAGCTCAGGCGAATCGCTTAGTCCGAGGGCTCAGGGTTGACCCTGAGCGGCACTTCTTTCCTCAACCTTCGAATACAGGGCTTAATGCCGTCGGATGGGTCAAGAAATGGCTCGAAAAACTTGACAAATTCCTATGAATGGATTAGTGTTAGCTCAGATCGCGGGGTGGAGCAGTCCGGTAGCTCGTCGGGCTCATAACCCGAAGGTCGGTAGTTCAAATCTACCCCCCGCTACCAATAATATTAAGGGGTTGCGGCACATGCTGTAACCCCTTTTTCTTTGTCCGTTACCATTACGTTACCACTAACTTTTTCAAAGACGAAATCTTCGGACTTTTTTGCTGCTCCTTCGTGTAACTCAGGCATGAGATGACCGTAAAGGTCGAGGGTAATTTTTATCGAGGAATGACCCATCTGATTTTGAATGTATTTGAGGTTGTGGCTTGCAGCAATCAGGATTGAGGCAAAGGTATGTCTCAGATCGTGGATTCGGATTGACCTCAGTTCAGCCTTCTTCAGGATGGCCTTAAAATCCCTGTGATAGAGGTTATCCGCATCGAGAGCCGATCCATCGTTCTGACAAAAAACAAGATCGTTATTGCTCCATTCAGACCCCACCTTCAACTTTGTCTCGTTCTGCTTTACTCTGTGACCCTTGAGGACCTCCATCAACCGCGGTCCCATGTCAATCGCTCTCTTGGAATATTCGGACTTAGGGGTTTGAAAGGCTCTCTTATAGAGACTCCTTCTGACATGGATTTTTGAATTCACCCGGTCAATATCTTCCCATTTCAACCCCAGGAGCTCGCCCCTCCGCATTCCTGTAAATATGGCCGTATAAAAGAAGGCGTGGATGGTCGTCTCACACTTTGGTTTTTCTTTTTCCTTCTTCTCCGGCCTGACTGATAGTTTTGAAACCTTCTTTTTCGGCTCTTTGTTGCTTTGGGCAGCTTTCAGGAAGATCGGGATCTCATGTGTTCTAAGATAATCAACATCCGGTTTTTCCCTTCTCGGTTTCTCAATCTTTACATAAGGGTTATGAATGACAATCCCTTCGACCTGAGCATCGTCAAGGACCTGGTGGAGGACAAGCAGGATATTATGAATCGTTTTGGGAGTAAGCTCTCCTCCCTCCGACTTCTCCTTAACGAACCCCTTTATATCCTCTCTCTTAATCTCTGAAATCAAACCGTTCCCGAAGTAGGGGACAAGATGGTTATTTACTATCCCCTGATAAGAAACCCGGGTCGCTTCCTTCACGCTGAGCTTCCCTTTAAGCCAATTCTCGGCAAACTCCTTGAAGGTCTGATCTTCTCTATTGGGGTTGAACGTCCCATTCTTAATCTGGTTCATTTTCTCATGGAGAAGATCCGCAGCGCCCCTCTGGTTTGTTCCGACCGTTTCTATATGCCTTTTCCCAAGACGGTCATAATAGTCGATCACATATTTTTTAATGTCTTCTCTCCATCTGACAGCGCCAAGCCCTCTCTTCTTTCTTCTGCGTTTCTTTTTTTCCTCGGCGATAACTTGTTCTCCCATACTCAACTCACCTCCTTTGTGTTAGGAGTCTCCTAAAGTATTTGGAATTATAAGACCACATTTATCACATTTTATTGGGGTCTTCGGATCATATATAGGTACTTGGCAACCTCTTTTGTGGAATAACTCCTCTCGAATCGCATCCCAATCTTTTTCTATTTTGGTCAATGGAGGCTCCATTAATCTTAATTCATTAAGAGAACATTCATAACACCAAAACAGAGTCTTTTCTTCATCCACTTTCCAATACATTCCTTTTACTATTCCGGGTTTTCCTGATGAATATTTAACTACAAATCCAACTGGAACAACAACTACTGCCATTCAAATCACCTCCTCTTTGTGGTTTTGGACTTACCCTGTTTCACCTCCTTCCGCTTAAAATCGATCTCCACAATGCCCTACAACAAGACTTCTCAATTCTGCCAATGGTAAACCATGAACCATGAATCAATGAGTTAGGGGTTCACCTCCTTCTTTTTCTCTTCATCTTCCATTGTTTCAACCGTTAACTCAATAAAACCCTTAATCCCATCCTTAAGTTTTATGTGAAATATGACCTCTCCTTCTTGATAAACCGATAGCGTTAATGGTTCCTGTTTCTTAAAATGTTCGACCTGCTCTTCTTTTGATAACTCTCTCCATCCTTTAAGGGGGCTTTCAAGATACATAGGTTTCCTTAGAACTTCATTAAGGACAAGTTCCTTTTCTTCTGGATTGCGATTCCTTACCATCATATCCGCAATTTTCTTACATTGATTTTCTGAGAGTTTAAAAAGTTCTACATCCCTTGATTCACGCACTTTATCTCGGATTTTAGGTTTAAGGCCTCGGGCGATACCACTCCAGAAAAAAACAGACAAAAGAAATGTAATCAAGCCAATCCACCATGTTTCCCAAAATGATTGCCATACTGAAATTCCAAACAATATGGGTGCTGAAAAACCTGCAATTGTTTGGATAAGAAGTAAATTTTTCAGAGTCATCGGTTTTTCTCACATCCCCTCGTTTTTAATTTAAGCCTCTGCTCCACTTCCTTTTGATGATTTATTTTTAAATCCTTCTGCAATAAAGCCGATAATAACCAGCCTTACAAATGCATAGAGAAACCAAATTGAAGTGAAGCTGATAGCCATGACCAAGAAGAACCGATTCCAATTAATATGGGTGGTTATATCCTCAAGATAAAGATGCTTTTGATTATC
Organism: Deltaproteobacteria bacterium; assembly: GCA_016874935.1. GTDB lineage: Bacteria > Desulfobacterota > BSN033 > BSN033 > UBA1163 > RBG-16-49-23. The sequence goes on from VGSS01000018.1 coordinate 5,794, forward strand.
GGGGTCGTCAAAGAATTTGTTTTCCATGCTATAAATATATTTATTGTCCGAAGGATAAACCCCTCCTAATTTCATAGGATATCCTTCCCAATTACCCTCGATATAACCCTTAGAAGAAATTTCATCACATATTCCAACAAGGTCAACCCTTGATGCCATTATTGAAATTTTCCCATCTTTGCCGTAACTCGTCCCTCCATTCCATTTAAATTCATAAACGTGCCATTGTCCCTTATCTTTTAGAAGTTTGTATATCTTTCCTTTTGCAATCTTGGATTGCATCCATTGTTCATCATCTTGATAAATCTCTAATTGTCCAGGTCGCCTTTTGGTTTCGGGATATAGATTCTCAATAGCTTTCTCCGCCTTATCTATATCTTCTTTTTCATATTCATATCTCATTACCCTACAAGTAACCCAAGGGTGTGTTTCCAATAGACAAAGGGGCAATATTATTGCTGCCAAAATAGAAAGCACAAATGCAAGTCTAAAAATACCTCTTTTTATATTCATTTAAGCTACCCTCTTTCTCTTCATTTCTGTGTCCTTCTTTTCAAACCTCTCCCAATACTCATCAATGGCACGTCTTAAAATATCAGAGAGTGGAAGCCCTGTTTTTTTACGAATAGCATTTAACCTTTTGATTTGAATATCTGCTAAATAAAAATTACATCTCTTCATATTCATTGGTCTATCCCCTTCGTTTTAAGTTAAGTCAATTATACACAAACTACATATTTTGTCAAGCATTTTCTTTGGACTCGATTGGACAGTGCATTTCAAAATAACATTGCGTTGCTTCTGACATTTTGATAGACTTCTACTCAAAGGGGAGGTGACGAAAATGAGCGGATTCATTTTTGACAAGGATGGTAATGCGGTTGGCGTTAGATTAGACCCATATATCTTTGACTTAGAAGGAAACCCAATCGGCCAACTCCTTAATAACTATGTTTTTACTCTATCTGGTAAATACATTGGTGAATTCCATAAAGATATGATCTTAGATAAGAACATAAATCCTGGGAATGTAAGTCCTCAAATAAATGTCGGAAAAATCAGGGAATTCCGAAACCCTGGCAATAGAGGCAAAGTGGATTACGGGTATCCTGACGTTTTTCACCGACTCCTTGAAACAGATTAGCTTCTCAGCCATTTAATATCCTTCTTCGCAATCCTCCACACCTTCCCCACCTTGTAAGCGGGGATAGCTTTGGCCCACAGTCTTCGATAGATCGTCTTTGTATTAACTCCAAAATGGTCAGCAAGCTCATAGACGGTGAAATAGTCCTGTTTCATATTAAATGACATCCTGAAAGTAAGGATTAACAGGTTTTCCAAAATTTGAAGAGTGCTTCCTGTAACTTTCGCTTGACCATTTTATTTAAAAGGCGTAGAGTATAATCGGAAATCAACAAGATACTAACGTGCAAAAATCTTCTTGGATAATTAATCCTTAAATTAAATAAATTCTATATAATATCGTCCAGGATAATGTTTTCTGGAATAAAACATCATCGAAGGGTCCTTTTCAAGAGCCAATGAGAGGTCCAGTCGAGCATTTTCCCACAAAGAATAGAATAAACATAAAAGATAATGTTAGGAGTAAAATAATAAATGAGAAAAACAGGAAAAGAAATTCTTGATCTTAAAGTACCCGATGATGCCTGCCATACTTGGCTTGCAGAAGCTACACTTGAAGAAGTATATGAATTTCTTCGTTGGGCTCCTGCTTTAGGTTCATGGGCCTCACATGGGCGAGATAGGTTAAATGTCTTACTGGCAAACGAAAATATAAAATTACAAACTGAAATTAGAGACTTGACAGCAAAAATGAAAAAAATGACACAGTGGGTTATAGGCTTAACTATTGTCATTGCTTTTCTTACCCTTCTGCAAGCGTATTCTGGCATCAAGACGTTTTATAATGACATCAAATCCCTTAGAGACACTCCAAAGACCGAAAACAATACGAATCAAAAACCCGACACAAATCAACTGAAGAATAGTAATAATAAGTCTCTCAATAAAGCTAAAATTATCAATCATAAAGTAAAGAACCTCCTAACAAGGCGCTTCACTGGATTGCCGATAGACCTGGCAACCAGTGAGTTTAGTAGTTAGCCACATGAAAGAACAGATTGTAAAATATCTTTCTGCAACCCCATCCCATTCCCTTGGCGTTAAACGATGGCAAATAATAGTGTTTGCGATTGTATTATTTACAGCACCTATTATTGTTTCTTACCTTCCAATTGGTTCTAAACTCAGGCAAGAACAAATTGCGGAGCACAAAGCTCAAACCCGTGTAGAGCTTGAAAGTGCAACTTACTTCGTGAAATCTGAGACTGGGTTGAGTAACGAGGACGCAAAACTTATCGCTTTCTTGATTTTGAAATATTATTGGAATCTCAACCCTAAAGATTTTAGGCTTATAATGATACAGTTATTGGGTAGCCGTGATCTTACTGCGCCCACTGGAGACCACGAATTGGACAAACCCCTCCAAGATATAAGACAAGAACTAAAACAATTAGGTATCGAATCAAGAAGGACGAGACTTGTGTTCAAAGTAGATTTCATGTTTAAAGATGATGTTGCAAACGACATTTATATTGTTTACCTTCCTACCTTTGAGATAGAAAGGGTAAACATACGATGAAAGGACGGGCTAACAACAGCATGAACTCGGACTAGCAATTCCGCTGTTCTCCATTGCCAGCCGCTTATGCGGAGTGTTAGGTTAGAGTATATGAACCCGTGAAAGAAAACCAAAATCAAGGAAAGATCCTGCATAAGGAGGGTTAAGTGAAAAAAAGGAGAAAAGAAAAGTTTAAAGAGGCTTCCATTTTTTGGAAACCCCTTTACATTTATTTATTAGTAGTTTGCGGCTCAATATGGCTCTTCTTACTCCTTGGTGACAAAAAAGACCAATTTTATGTTGGGATGATATGTGGTATTTGGATATCAATTATTAGTTGGTGGTTTTATAAGATATACAGTCAACCAGAGGATAGAAGATGGGAAAGAATAATTAAACAAGTTGAAGTATTTATGAGACACCTTCAAACAGAGAACGAAAGAGAGGAAATAATAACGATGTTCTGCAGACTAAAAAAAGAATCTAAAGAAATATCTCGATCCAAGATAGATATAGTGTTAGATGAAATTATAGTATACTATTGGTCAGCAACATAAAGAGATAGAGTTGCCGGGGTCAAAGCTAAACGATACGCTTCACACGAATAATAAAGAAGGCATTGAGCCTAACGAGTCGCTCCACCGGAGCGTCAATAAATCCGGCTCCCGGTGATGCCTGCGTTATATTTCCTTTCTTCCCGTAAGCATCAAGGCTGGATGTTAGGTTACTTTACGGATAAGTAGGTATTAGCTTAAAAAAAAGAAATCGATATTCAGTTGTCAAAGAACGAAAGCCATTCCAGCTTCGATCGTTAAAAATCCATGTTACCTATGAGGTATAGAATAAACCCTTTGTGGCGTCTTGTAGCGTCACAGGAGGATGTTGTTTCTCATTGCCCCGTATCGTCTTGTTGGGTATCCGCTGCCCTTTTCCGGTTTTGGAGAATCCATCTCATAAAAGCTTCTTCATGGTAGAAGGTCTTATTTGCCAGGTTTATCCAGGGAAGCCCCTTTCGCCTTAATTCGTATAGGCTTGACCTTGAGACTCCCAACGCCTCGGCTAAATTCTTTTCTGAGATTAGTTGTTCTATCTTTAGTTCTTCGCTCATCCGTTAATACCTCCTTATCGGCTTCCCTGCATATCAACCGGATAGGACAAAAATCAACGAGGGCTTCCCCTCCACATCTTTCACAGGTTCTTTTATTTTCTTTCCACTCCAGAAACGTCTTCAACGCTTCAGCCTTAGACATCCCTGGAGCAATCCCTAAACGTTCCCGCCAATAGTCAAAGGTTTCCATCTCTCACTCCACCAGCCCGAACCCTGGAGCAAATACATCGAAGTCCGTCTCTGCGTATTCCGTCCTTCGGTTGTAGCGGTTAAAGTTTTGAGCCACCGGGATCTTCGATGAGGCAAGGTAAAGGTAATTTAAAGCATGTCTGTAATGATCCTCCCCTAACTTCCTGTATCGAAATTCCCTTGAACCTGTTTCAGAATCTTCTTCAAGCACTTTAGCAATGTTTCGACACTGTTGAGCGAAGCGGTCAACCTCTTCACATCTTCGGGGAAGAATCATTTTCCCAGGTGTTACAAACAACTCATGTGTTGAGTCGCAGACCTCCGTTCGATTCACCCTGAGCATGTTATCCTTTTCATCCCACTGAGGGCCTTTGGTAATTTTATCTTGATAGTCACAAAGAAAAACCGAATACCTCTCCGCTGCCTGAAACTCCCTGACCTTTCGCATCTCCGGTTCAAGGTCGATGACAGCGGATTGAACGTTGAGCCTCTTGGCAATATCGTGAACATCATCGAAACTCGATACCCTGGCCAAATAACAAACCTGCAAGACACCTTCTTTAGGTTTAAACCCGACTACGACGTGAAGCGTTGCGCCCACATCGACCCCCATAGCGCAGGGACCTATCTCCTTCGGTGACATCACATCCTGACCACAACAAGAATAAATATCGGAGATAGAAAGCCGGTTTTCTGCTGCGACGTAAGCCATGCCTAACTTGCTGTTGTAAACTTCTGTGATATTTCCATTCGGGGGATCATTAAATGCCTTCAGAATGGCCCCAGGCTCCACGTAAACAGAGTTTAATTGGCTGATCCACCATCCCACCATGTCTTTTGACCTCTCAGGATACTGAGCAATCCATCGGCCATTTCTGGGAAAGATTTCTTTCTTACACTTCTTACAGGCCCGGATGACTCCTTTAGGGGTATCAAGAAGACATTCCGGGAACTCCAACTCCAGGCATGTTTCATGGCCACAATGCTCACAGCGAATCATCCAGACTCTTTGATCTGAATTCTGATAGAGTTTATCTATGCCATAGTCGGGAATGCTGGGCGTCGAGAGTGAAGCCTCTTCTTTAATTTCTGAATGACTCATTCGTTCCCTTGCTAAGTCCACCATCGAAGGTTCCATCTCGTCGATCTCGTCATAGACGACCCGATCAACCGGGACTCCTTTTAGCTGAGAGGAACTCTTTTTTATTCCCTCAATTCGACTTGTGCTCCGGGCTCCCCTGAGATATAAGAAGGCTCGCTGAACTCTTTTGATAGCCACGGCATCGGTATCCTGAACATGGAGAGCCACCTCTTTGGGGTTATCCCGAATTAAAGTTTGGAAACGACCTTTGCTGAAATCGCTCACATCAAGAGCCGTTGGAAATAGATAGAGAACTCCCTGGGGATATTTTGAGAAAATAAGGCCGTGCATGGATTTTATGACATTGATCTCGGTGACCCCCATCTGTGCGCCTTTCTTGTAGCACTGCCTCGGAGAATCACAGGTGAGCAGATCGAGTTCATACTCATGGCCTTCGAACTTAAACGGACGCCCTCCAACCTGAAGCTTCCGAACCCAGTCCAGAATATCGACCCTGCTCCTGCTGGCAGAAAAACCCAGGCCGTCAGCCTTCGCTAACAAGCCGTCTAAGAGATTTTCCTCCCCGGAGTTTCGCAATGATTTCTTGGCGGGCATCTTCATCCACCTCCCCAATCGTTTCCAAAACGAAATTTTGAAATTTAAGTACCTCTTCGAACCCAAACCTTTTCTCATCGATGAGAAGAGCAAGCTCTAACTGCTTCCTTCCTTCGGACAGATACTTCAACCTTTGGAAATTCAACCCCTGACGGGTATCTGATGTAATATCCTGTTTTTTAATTTCGGAATTTAAAGTCTTGATCTCTTCAAAAACAGGACTCATCAACCGCTTGAGGCGTTGCAGTCCCTCGAAGTTTGATATTTGCTTTGGGCTTGCTTTGGCTGGCAAGTTCCTTTTCCGCTGAACAAAGAACGATACGGCTTGTTTGGAGAACCCCAGTATCCGGCCAACCTCGGACTGACTCTTTCCCTCGGCTAATAGCTTATCTACCTGTTCCGCTGGCAACCTGTGTTTAAACAATTCATACCTCCCACATCCTGCAAGTCTTTTAAATGCCCGCTATCTATTTTTCTCACCTCCTTCCATATCAATTTACCTACCTGAAGCATCCCCACACCTTGAAAAGCTAAAATTTGAAATATATGCCGGAGTAGCCCCCTGTATCTGCGCCAGCTTTGAAAGAGGGGGGGTGCCCTTCCGAACCCCCCGCCCCCCTTCCGTTGCTCGATGTCTAAACCTTGCACCCCCCATCCTGTGCCACCTGTCGCCTCTCTCTGTGTCTCAACATTACCCCCATCCCATTCTCAAGATACCCCCTTAAACGTCACAAACCCTCTCCCTCTGCTTACAACCCTTAAACAACCTTTACCTGATAATCTTGATTAACTTTTAGGTGTAATACCCAAAGGTCAATCCAATGATTTCAATTAGTTATTAAACTCCGTTACCATCCACGTAGCCAATAACACTTAAACACTTCATTTTTTGCGATGCCCTTCAATCCATTTATCAATATCATCTTTCTTAAAACGAAGATGCTTCCCAAACCTGAAAGCCCCAGGGATCGGATCGATACTTCCCTTCCGGGTGTGCTCATAAATGAATGAGCGGGGTACACAGAGCATTTCTGAAAGCTGACCAACCGTTAGAAACATCCTTCACCTACAAGTTCGACATTTTTATCGAGATTGTAGACTTGCCTGAGAGTTTTGTTGCCATTTTTCACCAATTTCAACCTCCAAAAAAAGTTTACCACCTCGTAAACTCGATTTAGTAAACTATTGGTAAACTTTGGTAAACTGTGTTTTGAATTATTTAATGATATAAATGGCTTAAGTGGTTTACCAGTTTTATGACCGTAAGAGTTTACTACTACCCCTATAAGGGGTAGTAAACTCGGTAAACTGCTCTTTTTGAGATTAAAATTCATCCTCATCCTCTTGGTCGAAAAAGGAGCTGACAAAGCATAAACCCTCCTTCGTCAAATTTCCTTTGGTTGTTAGGTAACCGTCTTTTGTTGCCTTTGTCTTCACCTTACTCACGAACCCTTTGGTTATACCCAAAGAGTTTGCTATCTCGTTTTGGGCGATTCCTTCGTTGAGCATTTTCAATATTTCGATTTGGTTTTTCCTCCGGACTGGTGCCCAAGCCCATTCGTTTCGGCCATTTGAATTCATGAGTTTAAATTCATGGTCTTGCAGGAGACTCATTTCCTTTGTGGCGATCCTATTTTTCTTGAACTTAACTATGAACCGACATCCGTCCTCAATTTGGTAGTCTTGCGGTTTTGACAGAGATATGCTCATATCGATATTATCTTCCCGTGCGGATGTGCCCCTCTGTCCTCCGGTCCTGTTTTCGTGATGCAGGAGCGCAACAGAAATGCCTGAAAATCTTAGGTCTATCAGAAACTGGTTGATAGGGTCCCAATCTTTCTTGGAATTCTCATCGAGTCCAGGGGCCAGGGAGGCGATATTGTCGAACGCCACTAATTTAATTCCGTTATCGAGAATCAGGTTTTTAATGTCGGTTCTCCATCCCCTGTTATTTAAATTCGCCCTGGGAAGCCCCAGTAAATTGGCCTGTGCATCGCTGTAAATCATTAGGGGTGCTCTGCGGGGTGTATTTTTTCCTGCCGCTAAAATTCTGATCCTTTCTTGCATATCATAAAGAGCCATCTCGCCATCGATATAAAGGCAAGAAAGAGAAGATTCATTTCGCCATGGTCCAATACCTTCCCCTCTGGTGATTGCGTCAAAGCATGAAATTGTGAACATGGTTTTTCCCACGCCACGCCATCCATAAATTAAGACAATTTGTTGAAGATAGAGCCATGGGGCAAGGATCATTTCTCTGGGGGGAATTGGGAGAGTGAGTAATTTATCAGCATCTAAAAGAGCCGAAGAATAACGATCCTCTCTTTTTAGGAATTGACTTAATGGAGCATCGCCAGAAATCTTCTTTCGTGCATCGGCCCATGTCTTGTTCTGGCAATGATGGTGGAAGCATTGATAACCGAGCTTCCCGCTTGTGTCCTGAATAATTGCAGAGTCCCCTTGATTATCTTTTGTGGTATGCCCTTCAGAAAAAAGACACTTGGAAAGGCCATAAATGGTTCGGGTTTCCTCCCTTTTTTCTTTAAACCCGATGTTGTGAGCAATCAGGTATTTTGGAACGTCTAAACTTCCATCCGGAATCTGACTCATCTTGGATGAATCAATTTTAGGCTCCTCAATGATTCCTTCGGCCAAGGAAAGAATATTTTCTGATTTCGTCCGATGAATTTTTGAGAGGTGTCCCCACTGATCGGGATAGGTCTTGAACTCCGAATCAACAAAGACCGTCCTGTCCTGCTTAACCGAAACTCCCTGAAGCGGTGCGAAAACATAATTCCCGACTCCGTCCTGCGAAGATAAAGCATCTTGTTTGGGGAATATCTCTACGTCCTTGGCTTCCGCTAAAACATTGGATAAGACCTTCCGCACAATCTTTGCTGAAACCGGCTCATCAAAAAAAGACCAGATGTGATAGCCCCTTGATCTCGACCGTTCGACATAGGGATAAAAATTATTTTCAATCAAAATGGCTTGAATCATGTTCACTAATTCCCGGTCTTCTTGGTCAATATCAACACAGCACCAGCTCACGGTTGAATCCAATCGAAGGGGATATGTGCCAACCCTGGTTTTGCCTTCGATGTGTTCTTGAATAACAGAGTCATTCAACTCCTTCTTCACAGAAACAGGCCCTTTGGGTGTTTCGACACCATACCTATCCAAACGACCTGAAAATAAGGATTTGAAAATTTCAATTTGCAAAATACTCACTTCCAATCCTTTCTTTATCTGCCTGCTCCTCCCGGAGTTTATACTCAATCCACGCCCGCTCAAAGGCGTTTATAGCTCCATCGCATGCCCCAACGTTTGATAGATAAGTTCTCCACTTTTTGATACTATTATTCTTTGGACTTTCAGCATCTGCTTTAACATCCCTGGCAAAATCTCCAACCGGGTCATTCTGATTTGTCTGTTTCCGTAACCAGTTATGAAACTTCATCTTGCTCCTGAGTTAAGCAATGTGGCTTTTGGCCAAAGAGTATTGACAGGCACTTCCAAGGCATCGGCCAACCTTTTTTTCTGCTCCCGACTTGGTTCGACGGAATAGTTTTCAAAAATAGAGATCGAGCTTCTATGAACACCGCTTAACTTCTCTACATCAATCTGCCGAAGTTCCTTAAGAAAACGAACCTGCTTTAGTTTATTCAAGCCCCGGTCTCCTTTTTTTCATTTTCAAACCAGATTTCACTGACTGGCAAGCCAAAGGCTGAAGCGATGCGTTTCTTCTCCTCTTCGCTGGCAGGCATCAGGCCATTCTCTATCATGGAAAGCTTGGATTGGTTGATTCCCGTTAGGAGCCTTAAATCGAATTGGCTAACTCTTCTGACAACCCTGATTTCCCGCAAACGATTCATCCACAAACCTCCTTACAAGGTTTCATGTTATTCATGATTTCATGAAAACATAAAAATTTTTCTTTTCATAGTCAGAAAAGGGGGACATTTTAAAAAAATTTTGGGAATATTTGGGTGAGTAAAAGATGGGCAATTATAAAGAAGAATGGGTGGTAATAGGGTTTTTCATTGCTCTCTCGATAGAGCTGGCGAAAGCATCATTTGTTAAACGAGGATGACCCGGGACTTTTTTAAAACAGTATGAGATAAACCTCATAAACGGACTATTGAATTCCTCCTTTTTATCCTTTTTTGAGTAAGCCCCTCTTGTGAAACCTGCTTTCTTTCCAGTTGTCTCTCTGTAAATTTCCGCAAGTTCACAAATGTAAGATCTCAAAGACCAATCGAGCGGAGCTCCGATCTTATGACTTTTCTTGAAGTACTTCCAATCCTCCAAAACCCCCTTGGCCCGGCCAGTGACGATGGTGGTGTCACTAAGATTCCGATCCAATATATTCCAGAATTCAAACGGAGTTTCGATCACTACAGCCATTTTCTCCCTGCTTTTATCATCCATCTTTCTTAAGCATTCCTGATAAAGCTTCCCGTATTTAATAAGCCTCTTCATGGCCGCACAGACTTCTGTCATTCTTGGACGTTCATTGATAATCATCATTGATGTGTAATAGTGAATTTGAGCAGTGATGATTTTTTTGATTATCTGATCATTAAAAAGAATGTCCAGCTTTTGGAGGATTTCTTGATAATCTTCTTTCTTAAATAAGTCTCGTGGTACCTCAACAACATTCTCCCAATTTTCTTTTGGCTTTGCTCTCTTCTTCATCGCCATCTCCTCTCATGGCCCTCAAAATTGGGGAGCCCCAGGGTCTTGAGGAAGAGACCTTTTCCCCTGCGCAAGGGTAGGGGCTCCATCTTGATTTTACGTTACCAAAACGTTACCATAACACTCCAAAACAACCCCAAATGACCACAAATAACTAATACTGTTTTTATCATTTAACCGATTGATCTGTCAAGGGAAATCCTTGATTATCAACGGTTTGCGGGGATGGGCCTTAATCGGCTCATAACCCGAAGGTCGCTAGTTCAAATCTAGCCCCCGCTACCAAAACCATCAAGGGGTTGCAGGAATTGCAACCCCTGATTTTTTTGTTGACATAAGGGTCAATTTGACTATAGATAATAGGTCGAAGCAGAAACAAGGATCAGAAACATAGATTTGAGAAAGCGATGAAGATTAAGGTGTTGGGATGTTCAGGAGCGGAGTTTCCTGGACGAAAACCTTCCAGTTTTCTTTTGGATGATAATATCCTATTTGATGCAGGAAGTCTGACCAAGGCGCTGGATATTAGAGGGCAAAGGAGACTCGATTCCATCTTCATCACCCATGCCCATCTTGATCATGTCATTGGTATACCATTCCTTCTGGACAATATCATTGTTAGCAATATCTGGCACAGAGTAAATATCATCGGCATCCCGTCCGTGTTGAAGGCGATTAAAAAGAACATCTTGAATAATTCAATCTGGCCGGATTTCACGGCCATTCCGAATATGGATAATGGCATTGTCGAATTCATCGGCTTGAAACAGGAGCAGTCCATGAAAACCGATGGGTATACGGTGACTCCCTATAAGGTTCGCCACTCCGTTCCTGCGGCAGGATATCTCATTGAGAGCGAAAAGGGGAGGAAGGTCTTTTATACGGGTGATACGGGGCCAACGGGTTCAACCTGGGAGAAATTAAAGGGCAAAAGGATTGATTGCCTGATTATAGAAGTCTCATTTCCAGAAAAGATGTTGAAACTGGCTATTAAAACAGGGCATTTGACCCCCGGGCTTTTGAAGAAGGAACTTGAAAAGATGGATCCCCTCCCTGAAAAGATTTATGTGACCCACCTGAAACCTCAGTATTTTAAGACCATCAAGCAAGAGCTCCTCGGGATAGGGGTGAAACGTCTCCGAATATTAAAAGATGGGGAAACGATCAGGATATAACCCTTTTCGCATCCAGGCCTCTCCATAAAGTCGTTGACTATGGTTTGCTATTTCGTTTCAGCGGGGGTATTTTCCTTTTTAAGGTCCAATTTTGATTTGATCTCACTGATGTAATAGATGAGGACGCCCAGACCGATCAGAATGAGGAGAATAGGGACAGTGGCCATTAATCCCTTGAGGAACATCGACCACCAGGTAATCATGAGGATAAACCCCACCACGATGACAATCACGCCAATGATGATTCCCAATACATTCGACATCAACATCACCCCTTTCATAATGGTTTTACTTTCCAGAAAATTAGCAAATAATGCATTTGAAGTCAAGAGGTTATTTCGATAGGATTCACTCTTGAAATGGCGGAGAAGGACTGTTAAATTGGAGGTGATAAATCAAAAGCGGAGCATAGGAGGCATAACATGGCGGTTCATATGAAAGGGAAGTCGCTGGCCAGCTTGAAGGACTTGACAAGGGAGGAAATCGAGCAGATTCTGAAGACATCGGAGTTGTTGAAACTTCAACTCATCCGTGGACAGGAACATCCTGTGCTAAAAGGAAAGACCCTGGCCATGATCTTTGAGAAGCCTTCCACACGAACCCGGGTCTCTTTCGAAGTAGGGATGTGGCAATTGGGCGGCTATGCGCTCTATCTGAGCGCCACCGATTTACAATTGGGTCGGGGAGAGACCATTGCCGATACAGCCCGGACCCTGTCTCGATATGTGAACGGGATTATGGCAAGGGTCTTTGCTCACCAGACCATTCTCGACCTGATCAAGTATTCGAAAGTGCCTGTCATCAACGGACTTTCAGATTACACCCATCCCTGTCAGGGATTGGCTGATCTTTTTACCATATATGAGAAGAAAGGGCGGCTCGAGGGATTGAAGCTGGCATACGTGGGTGATGGAAATAATGTTGCTCACTCCCTTCTCTTTGGTTGCTCCAAGGTCGGAATGGATATTATTCTTGCCTGTCCGAAGGGGTATGAACCTCACCCGGAAGTCGTATCTCTAACCAAGAAGGAGGCAATGAGAAACGGGTCGGAGGTAGCAGTCATTCGCGACCCGAAAGAAGCAGTAAAGGGAGCAGACATCATCTATACCGATGTCTGGGCGAGCATGGGAAAAGAGAAGGAGCATGCAGAGAGGGTGAAGATTTTAAAACCCTATCAAGTCAATTCCAGATTGGTTAAGGGAGCCAAAGGAGATTACATCTTTATGCACTGCCTGCCAGCCCATCGGGGAGAAGAGGTGACGGACGAGGTGGCCGATTCAAAGAACAGCGTCGTCTTCGATCAGGCCGAAAATCGGCTCCATACTCAGAAGGCATTGATGGCGCTGATTATGTAAGTGAAAGGGTCCAAGGGGTCTAGGATTCAAGTGGTCAAGGAAATGAAAGGATAACCCCTTTAAGGAGTGACCATGGAAGATAAGTTTGATATTGTTATTCGGGGAGGACTCGTTGTTTCCGGTTCAGGACTCCGCAGGGCTGATGTGGGGATCAGAGGAGAAAAGATCATATCTGTCAAACCTGGATTGAAGAAAGAAAGGGCGAATCGAATTATTGATGCCTCAGGCAAATATGTGATGCCAGGTGTGATCGATGTTCATGTCCATCCTGTCTATGAGGATGATATGGGAGACCTCTCCCTGACTGCGGCCTACGGTGGCGTGACAACCCTCATCCATTTCGCCTATGCAAAACCTGGAATGAAATTGATCGACACGATCAAACAATATCAGGAGGAAGGCTCAAAAAAATCCTATCTCGATTTTGGGATTCATGGGACCTTGTTCGATCCGGCCTCTCAAATCGAAGAGATTCCCAAGGCCTTCGAACTCGGCGTCTCTTCATTTAAGATGTTCATGGCCTATGCCAAACTGAAATGGATGACCGATGATTATCACCTCGCCGCCGCCATGGACGTGATCGCAGAATGTGGCGGCATGGCCATGGTCCACGCAGAGAATGGTCTGGTGACGGACTATCTGGAGGACCGGTCTTTGCAGAGGGGAGAAGATCAGAAGGTAGTTTTTCTTAAAACGAGGCCTGATTATCTGGAGGCAGAAGCGATTTTCAGGGCGATATCCATTGCAGCGGTCACTCACTGCCCCCTTTACATCGTCCATCTGAGTACGGCGAAGGGCGTGCTTCCTCTTCAGCAGGCAAGGGCAGAGAGGCAGACCGTCTATGTTGAGACCTGCCCCCAATACCTGGCGATGACCGATGCCAAACTACATAAGTTAGGACCCCTGGCAAAGATTGGCCCCCCTCTCCGGACAGAAAAGGATCGTCTCGCCCTCTGGGCGGCTATTCAGAAAGGGATCGTAGATACCGTGGCAAGCGATCATGCTCCAAAGGCGAAGAAGATAAACGATCCTTTTTTTGAATCTCCCTATGGTTCTCCTCAGACTGAGACAATGTTCACCGTCACTTACGATGAAGGTGTCAATAAAGGAAGAATTAAATTACCCCGGTGCGTCCAACTTTTTTCGGAGAATCCTGCTAAAATCTTTGGTCTCTACCCGAAGAAGGGAACGATTCAAAAGGGAGCGGATGCAGATCTTATTCTCTTTGATCCGAAACAGGTCCATACGATCCAGCATCAAACCCAGCACTCCAGAGCTCCTTACACACTTTATCAAGGAAAGAGATGCAAAGGGAAACTGGTCCTTGTCATGCAGAGAGGAAAGATTGTCGTCGAAAACGGAGAGATGAAAGGAAAACCCGGTGCAGGGGAGTTTCTATCCACAAAAATCAAAAAAGTAATACTCTGAAAATTAAAATGCCAGACGAGAACGTTCAAATAATTAGATCATGCCAGACGAAGGAATAAGATTCTGAAACGAGTTCAGAATGACATTCTTGTCATGCCGAACTTGTTTCGGCATCTCGATTGACCTTGTTATTTTTCAATCCGGAGGTGAAAGACATGCCTATTCTCAAAGGAAAAGATATTCTCCACGGGAATCAGTTTACGAAGAAAGATGTTGAAACGATTCTAAAGGTGGCTTCAGAGTTTGAAAGAGAACTGAAGAAGAAAGATACCCTTCCTCTGTTAAAAGGCAAGATCCTGGCGACACTCTTTTATGAACCGAGCACCCGAACCCGACTCTCTTTTGAGGCTGCCATTCAGAGACTGGGGGGGGGAGCCATCGGCATGGGAGCTGTTGAAAGCTCATCTGTGGCAAAGGGCGAGACTCTGGTCGATACCATCAGGACCGTTTCTCAATATGCCGATGTGATTGTGCTTCGCCATCCACGCACCGGATCGGCAAAAGAAGCAGCGGAGGCAACCTCCATCCCCGTGATCAATGCCGGAGATGGCGCAGGTCAGCATCCCACTCAGGCACTTCTTGATGTCTATACCATCCGTCAGGAACTGGGGACCCTGAAGAATTTGACAATTTCATTGGTTGGCGACCTAAAAAACGGAAGAACGGTCCATGCCCTGGTTGAGGTTTTGTCCCTTTTTCAGTCGAAACTCTATTTCGTCTCCCCAGATCTCCTTCGAATGCCGGAGGAAATCACTTCAAATTTAAGAGGAAAGGGAGTGAAGATCGTTGAAACAGAGGACATGATGGAGGCCGCCCGTGCAAGCCATCTCATCTATATGACCAGAATCCAGAAGGAGAGGTTCGCTGACCTCTCGGAATATGAGAAGGTGAAGGGCAGCTTTATCATTGATCAGACATTCCTCGAAAAATTGAACAAAAAAGTTACCATCCTTCATCCCCTGCCAAGGGTGGATGAGATTCACCCTGATGTGGATGCCTATCCCGGAGCCGCCTACTTCCGGCAAATGAGAAACGGCATCTTTATAAGAATGGCCCTGCTCGCCATGATCTTCGGGAAGAGATGAAAACAGAATTGCAATAAACGAATTCCCTCCCCAAATTGTAAAGGAATGGAAGCATGCCCACCTCCCTTTTAATTGCATTAAGGATAACCAATCTCCCTTCATCAGGAAACCTCTAATCCTTTCAAATTGATCGTTTGCATCCCGTATCAAGCGTACGAATCAACTCCAGCCATATCCCGCTGATATGAATACCGGCAGAGGCGAGATTAGCCAAATAGAAATATTTATTCAAAAGTGATCTTGACAAAAGAAAACGAGTGTGATATGAATTGTCGTATTTTAAAAATTAGTTTTCAAAATATGACAATGGCGATTAATCAATCTTTGGCGCACGGACTCGATATCCTCCTTCTTTACGATACATCTTATTCCCCTCTTACTGTTTTTGAAATTTCTAAAAGGCTCCATTACAGTCAAAGCAAAACCTACCGCCTGGTCAGGACTTTGGTAAAATATGGCTTTCTCCAGGAAAACAACGGCACCTCTCAATACGGCCTTGGTTTAAATGCCCTTCGAATCGGTCTTCTGGCCCAGAAACGATTTAATGTTTCAGAAATCGCTCGACCCTTTATGAAGGAGCTATCTCACATGACAAAAGAAACCGTACTTTTAACAGCCATCAACGGGACGAAAGGGTTTGTCCTTGACAGGGTGGAGAGTGACGAGCCCATCCGGTATTCCTTGTTTCAACCTGGAGCAAGTATTCCCTTACATGCCGGTGCATCGAGCAAAATTTTAATGGCCTATCTGCCAGAGAAGGAATGGGATCGGATTATCAAGGCTGAAGGTTTAACTCGTTATACACAGAACACCATTACACAAGCTGATAAACTTAAAACACATTTAAGGGAAGTTCGCAAAAAGGGATATGCCTTCAGCGACCAGGAAGTGGATAGGGAGGTCAGATCCATTGCCGCTCCGATTATCAATGGGACGGGCGAGCTTGTTGGAGGGCTGAGTGTTGCGGGCCCGGCTTATAGAATTAAAAAAAAGAAGATTCATTCTTGTGCAAAGCAAATCATCCAATATGCCCAAAAGATTTCATCTCATCTGGATTGTTTTTCTAACACAGCCGTTCGAAACTGGAAGGATAAAAAATCAACTCTGTCTAAAAAGGATTAAATAGAGTCTGTTTATAAATGCACTTTTTATGTCATGCCGGACTTGATCTGGCATCCAGAAGGTTTTGAAATTACTGGATTCCGGCCTTCGCCGGAATGACGACCTTTTGAAAAATCTTGAGTTTATGGACAGACCCTAAATAACTGATGATTCACAAATGAACCGATCCCCCCTTCTCACATTACGAAGCATGACCAAGTCATTTCCGGGTGTCCTGGCCAATGATCATGTGGATCTGGATATCTACGGCGGCGAAGTCCATGCCCTTCTTGGAGAAAACGGCGCTGGCAAAAGCACACTCATGAAGATTCTTTATGGTTTTTACCGTCCGGACTCCGGAGAGATCCGTCTCAATGGTCAACCCGTCCATATCCGATCCCCTCATGATGCGCGGCAGTTTCGTATTGGAATGGTCTTTCAAGACTTCGTACAGATTCCTGCCATGACGGTTGCCGAGAATATCACCCTCTTTCTTCCAGATTTGCCATTTGTCCTGAATCAGGCTTCGATCATCAAGCGGATTGAGGAAGTTTCCGAACGCTACGGTTTTAAGGTGAACCCACACGCTCCGGTTTGGCGGCTCTCGGTTGGGGAGCGCCAAAAAGTGGAAGTCCTCAAGCTCCTTCTCGCCGATGCCAGGATTTTGATTTTCGATGAGCCGACAAGAAGCCTGGCTCCCCACGAAGTCGATGGGCTCTTCCAGGTTTTCGCCAACCTGAAGCGCGACGGATATGCCCTGGCTTTTATTACACACAAAATGAAGGAAGTCTTAGCCTGTGCCGACCGGATCACGGTGATGCGCCGTGGCAAAGTAGCCGGCACGATTAAAGGCTCGGAAGCCACAGAAAGCAGCCTAATTGAACTCATGTTTGGTAAACAGATCGAAGAGGCTTTAGGCCGGAGGGGCGAAACACCAGCGGACGGAAGAAAACCTCTCCTTGAATTGAAAGGGGTAAACACCCGATCCGAAGGAATGGCTTGGGGGCTTAAGGATGTCCATCTGATCATTAAACCCGGAGAAATCGTTGGCGTTGCAGGAGTTTCGGGCAACGGACAGAAAGAATTAGGCGATGTCGTTTTAGGGCTTGAGAAATGCACTAAAGGGGTCAAATACCTGCATGGAGAGAAATATACGGATTGGTCAGTGGCACAGGTCCGCGAAAGCGGGGTGGCCTTCATCCCCGAGGATCCCCTGGGCATGGCCGCTTTTCCCTGGCTGAGCGTTCAGGAAAATATGGCGATGGTCAACACCCGGATGTATTCAAAGCAAGGTGGCCTTTCCATGGACTGGCAGGCTGTTCGTTCCGATTTGCAGGCATCTCTTGAGCGATTGGAGTTCAATATCCCTCCTTTTTATGTTCCATTAGGGTTCCTCTCAGGAGGGAACATTCAACGGATGATTCTGGCACGGGAGATGGCTCACCATCCAAAATTGATCATTGCCTTCTACCCAACCCGTGGCCTCGATGTGCAAAGCGCCAATTCCGCAAGAAGAATTCTGTCAACTTCCCGGGACCAGGGAGCCGGCATCCTCCTTATTTCAGAGGACCTGGGCGAGCTGTTTAACCTAAGCGACCGGCTGGTGGTTATGTTTCAGGGAAGGATTGTTGGTGAAAGCACCCCTCAGGAAATCAGCATGAATGAGGTAGGCTACCTGATGACCGGTTCAAAAGGAGAAAATAAAAAGAGTGATTAAGGCTATTTCAGAGATGGCATTTTTTCGTAATAGACGGATGGCCGGCTTGATTCGTTTTGTCGGACTTTTCGCCTTAGCCCTGATGATCTTTGCTGCTGTCTTACTCGTGTTTGGGAAAAATCCCATACGTGCCTATTGGGATATATTTTCAGCCACACTGGGCAGCTCCTATGGTATTTCGGAAGTCCTGGTCAGAATGATTCCATTGATTCTGACGGCCCTGGCTGTGGCTTTACCATCGAGGATCTGGCTCATCAACGTAGGCGGCGAAGGTCAGCTTTTCATCGGAGCCTTATTTGCCACCTGGGGAGCTGTCAATTTCACAAACCTGCCGGCCTGGCTCCTTCTTCCATCGATTGGAATTCTGGGATTTCTCGGTGGAGGGCTATGGGGCGCCATCTCCGGATTTATGAGGGTCAGAGGTTGGGCCAGTGAAACGATCTCCACCCTGCTTATGAACTATGTCGCCATTCTACTGGTAAATTTTTTCGTCTTCGGTCCCTGGAAAGATCCGGAGAGCGCAAATTATCCGCAGAGCGCTCCGTTTCCAGATGCCGCCATTCTGCCTTCTTTCTTTGGAACACGGATCCACCTTGGGGCTGTTCTCGCTATTGTCGGACTCATCCTTTTTTATTTTGTCCTGTCAAGGACGCGCTGGGGTTTGGAAATGCGAGCGATTGGGGTGAATCAGGAAGCCGCCCGGCGAAACGGGATATCCACCAGCCGGTATATCATTCTTCTCATGTTAATAGGCGGCGGCATGGCCGGGCTTGCCGGCATGGGTGAGGTTTCGGCTATTCACGGACAGCTCCGGCCAAGTCTCTCACCGGGTTTAGGGTACACTGGCTTTCTGATCAGTTGGATGGCCGGCGGCCATCCCATAGGTATCGTGGCTGCAGCTTTTCTGCTTTCTGTCATTACGTCTGGCGGAGATATTCTTCAGATGACCCACAGGATTCCGGCCGCAGGAGTTCACATCCTGATGGCCTTGATCTTATTCGTGGTTCTTGCCAGACGGGGCGGCAAACCCCGTTAGGAAGTCTTCAACTTTCCAATGGGATGCCATAAGCAAGGTGTTCTGACAAGTTAAAGCGGGGGAAAAATGATTGGACCATTTTTAATCAGCATCTTCTCAGGAGCAATTCATTCCGGAACGCCTCTGCTCTATGCCACCCTTTCCGAGGCTGTCGGGGAAAGGACCGGCATTGTCAATCTCGGACTCGAGGGCGTCATGCTCATAGGAGCGGTCGTGGGTTTTACGACGACCGTCCAGACCGGCAATCCTTTCTTAGGTGTTTTGGCTGCCGCTCTGGCCGGTGGTTTATTTAACATGGTATTTGGGTTTCTGGTAATTACCCGTCGTGCCAATCAATTAGCCAGCGGCCTTGCCCTCATGTTTTGCGGCGTAGGCTTAAGCGCCATGATCGGCGCCTCTTTAATCGGAAGCCGAATCGAGGGTCTTAATGAGATTCAGATCCCTTTGCTCTCTGGTATCCCGGTCATCGGCCGAATGTTTTTTAATTATGATATTCTTGTGTACTCAGCGATCCCAGTGGCTGTGCTGGTATGGTGGTTGATGTTTCGAACACGCTGGGGATTGAGTCTTCGGGCTATTGGGGAAAACCCTACAGCGGCTTTTGCAGCCGGTAAAAATCCCCATAGGCTCCAATACCAGGCCTTATTTATTGCAGGCATCCTCGGTGGCATTGCAGGTGCCCACCTCTCATTAGCCATAGCCAAAACCTGGGCTGAATGGATGACTGCTGGACGAGGTTTCGTTGCCGTTGCCCTGGTCATTTTTTCTAAATGGCATCCTATCCGGGCAATTGCTGGTTCCCTGCTCTTTGGAGGGGCAATCTCCCTGCAGTTGCAGATGCAAGCCCGGGGCGTGCCGGTTTCGTCTTTTCTGCTGGACATGCTCCCTTATGTGTTGAGCCTGGTGGTTCTTGCTATCTGGAGCGGCGCCCGCCGTCATGCAGCACCGGGGAGTTTGGGCAGGGTTTTCCAAGGTACGGAATAGGACCAATACTTAAACAAACCAAAGGAGGAAAGAAAAATGAATGGGAAGAAGATGAATCATACCGTGAAGTTACTGTCCGTTCTCGCCTGCCTGGCTTTGATTTTGGCATGGGGATTACCTGAAGCCACTGCTCAGGCAAAACTGAAAGTTGGCATTATACACATCGGGTCTATTAATGACGCTGGTTATAACCAGGCCCATTCCGAAGGCGTTCAGATCATGAAGAAGAATCTGCCGAACGTTGAAGTGATCCAGGTTGAGAATGTCCCGGAGGGGGCTGACGCTGAGCGGGTCATGGAGAATATGATCAAGCAGGGAGCCCAGCTGATCATCCCGGCCAGTTTTGGCTACCTTGATCCGGCCTTAAGGGTTGCCAAAAAATACCCTGATGTCAAATTCGTTCACCCTGGCGGATACAAGCTTGCCCCCAATCTTGGCACTTATTGGGCCAGCACTCCGGATGCCTTCTATTTAATGGGCATTGCCGCAGGAAAGACCACGAAAACAAACAAAGCCGGCTATGTGGTTGCACTTCCCATCAGCTTCTTTTTAGCCAACATCAATGCCTTCCATCTCGGAGCCCGCTCTGTCAATCCCAAAATGGAAACCCGCGTGGTTTTCATGGGGACGTTTTTGGATGCTCCCAAGGAGGCTACCGCAACCAATGCTCTGCTGGATCAGGGGGTAGATGTCCTGGGCGTCATCGTAGACTCCCCAATTACCGTAGTGCAGGCTGCTGAAAAACGCGGGGCTTACTCTGTTGGCTATCATTACCTTGGCGTTCAGAAATTTGCTCCCAAGGGCTGGGTCAGCGGTATTGCCTTCACCTGGGGGGAGCTCTACACCCGTTTTGCCAAGCAGGTCATGGATAACACATGGAAGAGCGAGGCCCTCTTGGGAAACTTGGCCAGCGACTTTCTCACCGTTGCTCCGTTTGGTCCGGCTGTTCCGCCTGACGCCATTAAATTGGTAAACGAAACAAAGCAGGAATTCATCAATGGCAAGAAGAATGCTTACCAGGGCCCGATTAAAGACAACAAAGGCGTTGAGCGCGTGAAAGCCGGTGAATTCTGGCCGCTTACAAACATTGGTAGAATGGATTGGCTGGTCGAAGGCGTGATCGGCCAACCCAAATAGATTGATGGCTTTGATTCAATCACAACCAAGAAGAATGGAGGGACCGCTTCGCTGGGTAAGCATGAAGCGAAGCGGTCTTAAAGCCAAAAACCTTTTGGCCACTCCTGGATTCTCCGGACAGGTCTTGGCCGTTCTACCGGATGTTACCTATTTATTGGGAAACAACGGAGAGATTCTTTGGTTGCTTCGTGATGGATTGCCTTTACACAGACGGAGCATCGAGATTTCCTTTCTACCGCCATCCTCTTGCCGGGGTCAAGACTTTTTTGTGGAAGACCATTTCTTAAAAATCGGCAGGGGTCTAACCTATGATCTAAGGTCAGCCACAGAATGGAAGCCCCTGCCTTTAAACCTGGAGGAGAGAGGACCACTCCAAAAAAAACAGGCCAGTGTGCGGCAGTTGTTGGAGGTTATTTCATTTTCCGGTAGCCATAACAATCCAGATGAACTGATCTTCATGATTTCTTTACTAGTCAAGGGACAACCTTTTGCAATTTACCCTCTGGAGTTGATGTCGAATAAGATATATACGCCGATTCTTAATCTTGCCAAGCTTTATTTAGGCCAGGGTATGGCGAACGTTCTTATCTCAGCAAGAGGGCTGGTTGGATTGGGGCCGGGCCTGACTCCGGCTGGAGATGATTTTCTTGGGGGGATCCTCTTTGCTTCCCATTGGCTTAAAAAAGTTTACCCAGAAGAATTCTCATGGGATGAGCAACCCATTTGTGACCTGATCGAGTGGGCGAAGGATCGAACCCATCCAATCAGTTTTACCATTTTGAAAGACTTAGCCTTGGGCCATGGTCCTGAACCGCTTCATGAATTGGTTGTCAGACTATTGCAGGAAGAAGATCCTGTTCGAGGAATGAACTGCGCGGACTCTCTGGGTAGATTAGGCCATACAACTGGCTGGCATATATTGGCAGGCTTTCTGACCGGCATGCTCTTGCTCCCTGATAAACCCAACAGGTTCTGGAGTTAAAGAAGAACTAAAGAAAATTTAAACCTAAACGAAAGATATTTGAAATTCCCCTCACCCCCTCCCTCTCCCCTGCGGGGAGAGGGGAAGGGTGAGGGGCCAACGAATAGATTGGAGAAGATCATGGCAACGGAAGATCTCAAACAAAAGATTGAAACAGCCAATGCAGAAACCGTAAAACAGATCAATGCCGGAGATCCTGTGCTTGTGGACATTGCTCCAGCCGGAGAAGTCATTCCAGGATTGCAAGACAGAATGATTCTCCATTCCGGTCCGCCTGTGGACTGGCAGAATATGTGTGGCGCTCAGCGGGGCGCGATGATCGGTGCTGTGCTTTTTGAAAACTGGGCCGCAAATGCGGATGAGGCGCAAAAACTTCTTGAGGCGGGAAAGGTCCGTTTTGAGCCAAACCATCATCACCAGGCCGTCGGTCCCATGGCAGGCACAATCTCGCCTTCCATGCCTGTCTGGATCGTTGAGAACAGGGCTTTTAAAAACCGTGCCTTCTGCCGTCAGGTGGAGGGCCGCCAGCAGTTTGGCGATTTTAGTGATTCAGCCCTCGATGGGTTGCGCCAGTGGCGCAACATCTGGGCGCCCTCTCTTCGGAAAGGACTCCTTCAAATGGGAGGGTTGGAGTTGAAACCGATCATTGCCAAGGCCCTGATGATGGGTGATGAACTCCACAACCGCCCTGTTGCTGCCTCAAGCCTCTTTGCCAATGCAATGGTCTGTTCGATGATTGAAGCCGGGGTCGGAAGGGAGGATCTCCTCAGCACCCTCTACTATATCACGAAGCATGAACTCCTCTTTCTTGCTCTGTCCATGGCTGCAGGCAAGGCCTCTGTGGATCCGGCTGCAGGCATCGAATATAGCACGGTCGTCACTGCTATGGCTCGAAATGGCACGGAGTTTGGGATCCGCGTAAGCGGTCTTGGAGAGGAATGGTTTACCGCTCAATCACCCCGGGTTAACGGGCTCTATTTCCCGGGTTATACGGAAAAGGATGCAGGCGCAGATATGGGCGATTCTGCCATTACCGAAACAGCGGGTTGGGGAGGAATGGTTCTTGCCGGTGCCACAGGAATTCTCGGTTTTGTCGGAGGAACCCCTGAAGAGGCAATGACTTATAGCAAGGAGATGCGACAGATCACGGTGGCCATGAGCACCAATTACCGGATGCCGGTCTTTGGTTTTCAGGGCGCTCCCCTGGGAATTGATATACGAAAAGTGGTCCAGACCGGGATTACGCCCATCATTGATACAGCCATTGCTCATAAAAATCCAGGTTACTCCATCATTGGAGCAGGGCTGGTTCGCGCTCCGATGGATTGCTTCAAAAAGGCGCTCATCCGCTTTGGCCAGAAATATGGAGCAAAATGATCACACGTTGTCTGATCCGAAAAAAAGAATATTATGACTCCGTATTTCTGATGCGGGTCGCCAAACAGATTGCAGGACAGAGAGGCATTTTGCAGGCAGCCACCCTCATGGGAACGGAAAAAAATAAGGTTTTACTTGCAGACATTGGTTTCGAAAGCGTGGAGATCTCTTCAGCTACGCCAAATGATCTGATCATTGCCATCCGCGCTGAGAATGAAACCATCCTTTCCAATACCATTGAAAATATTGATCAATGGCTCAATCAGGGAGTGGGAGAGACGGGAGCACTTTCGTATCGAACAATCGAAGAAGCAGTGACTCATCTTCCTCGCTTCAATCTTGCGGTCATATCGGTTCCAGGCCAATATGCGGACCGTGAGGCGAGAAAGGCGCTGGAGCAGGGGCTCAATGTATTCCTCTTCAGTGATAATGTCCCTGTAGAGAGCGAGCTATCTCTTAAAGAATTTGCCCGCGAGAAAGGTCTGATTCTCATGGGGCCGGATTGCGGCACAGCGATCATCAATGGAATCGGGATCGGCTTTGCCAATAGGGTTCGACGCGGACCCATTGGCGTGATTGGCTCATCAGGGACAGGACTTCAGGAATTCACAACACTTGTTCATCGCTTTGGATCAGGCATCTCTCACGCCATTGGAACAGGTGGCCGTGACCTTTCGGATCAGGTTGGCGGTATCACCTTTCTCTCAGCCATGGACGCCCTCGAATCGGATCGAGAGACTAAGGTCATAGCGCTTCTGTCCAAACCCCCCGGTTCTTCAGCCCTTGAAAAACTCATTCAAAAAATTCAACTCTGCAGAAAACCTGTGATTGCCTGTTTCCTCGGTCTTAAATATCAACCTACTCATGAACCTATAGGTTGCAAGCTTGTTAGAACTATTGACGAGGCTGCTTCGCTTTCTGTCCAACTGGCAACAGGTAACCTACCTTCCCTTTCAGAAAAATCTCAACAGAAATTGGAGGAACGGATCCGTCAGCACCGTAGCGGTAAAAAGTCAGAGCAAAAGTATATTCGCGGAATCTTCGCAGGAGGCACGTTCTGCTATCAGGCGCAGCAAATCTTGCAGGATGCTGGAATATTCGTCCATTCCAATGCTCCGCTTCAGAACAATCCAAAACTGAAAGATCCTATGCACAGCACAGAACACACTCTTGTTGATATGGGATCAGATGAGTTTACCGTTGGACGGCCTCATCCCATGATTGATTCAGGTCTTAGGTATGAGCGCATCCTCACAGAGGCAAAAGATCCTCAAGTTTCTATTCTGCTACTCGATTTCATCCTTGGTTTTAATGCCTCATTGGATCCGGCTGGCGAGCTTCTTCCGGCTATTGATGAAGCCATATCCGAAGCAAAGAAGCGGGGAGAATCGCTCACAGTGGTCGCCTCTGTCTGTGGTACCGAGCAAGATCCACAGGACTTTAATCTACAATTCAAAAAGCTGGAAGGGGCTGGAGTATTCGTCTTTTCAAACAGCGCTCAGGCTGCCCGTTTCTGTGGCCTTCTAATAACAGGAGGTTCTTAAGGAGAGCTCTATGAACGATAGATTAAAGGACCTCTTGCAGAAAGGACCGGTAGCCATCAATATCGGAGTCCTCGACTTTGCCGAAAGTTTAAAGAATCAGGATTCAGAGGTGATCCATCTGAATTGGACTCCACCTGCCGGCGGCGACCCTGAACTCATCGCCCTCCTCGATCAGTTATTGTAGGACGTTCCATTTTCCTGGTTCCCAGAAGAGGCCCAATAGACATTCGGCTGGTTCTGAAATTGAAGTCCATTTATCTGGTGCTTTAAACTATTACAAACGAAATAATTATGGTAACAGTCATTGCGAGCCCTAAGGGCGCGGCAATCTTGTCTTTGCTGTGAATTGCTTCGTCGCTTTACTTCTCACAATGACATGCGTTTTATGTCGTTTAAACTATTTCGGTGATGAGGCCTGGGATTTAACTCGAAAGAGGTTTTCGGGGTTTAATCACCTCCTGATTAATCATTGCAATGTCATTCTCTCTATGAGGGTATTTCATGAAGCCTAAGTTAGCCATACTTGCCATTGGTGGTAATTCACTTATCAAGGATAAAGACCGTATCGCTTTGTCCTTCCAGTATGAAGCGATCCAGGAGACTTCGAGATACATTGCTGAACTGATTGCAGAAGGACTCAGTCTGGTTATTACTCACGGGAATGGTCCTCAGGTGGGATTCATCTACCGAAGAGGAGAACTCGCACAGCATGAACTCCCCTTGATCCCCCTGGATATCTGCGGGGCAGACACACAGGGGGCGATCGGGTATATGATTCAAATGGCCCTTCTTAATGATTTTCGAAGGATGGGAATTGAAAAGAAGGTGGCCGCAGTTGTCACCAAGACCATCGTTGACAGGAATGACCCATCCTTTCGAAACCCGACTAAACCCATCGGCTCCTTCATGTCAGAGCAGGAAGCCCTTGCCCATAAAGAGGAAAAGGGTTGGGAGATAATGGAGGATGCGGGCAGGGGATTCAGGCGTGTCGTTCCCTCTCCCATCCCCAAAGAGATCATCGAGCTGGATGTGATCCGATTATTGATAGAAAACGGGTACACAGTCATTGCCGCAGGTGGAGGTGGGATTCCTGTCATCAAAAATGAGAGAGGGGACATTGAAGGTGTTGAGGCAGTAATCGATAAGGATTTGAGTTCATCGCTGTTGGCCAGGAATATCGGAGCAGACACACTAATCATTTCAACTGCAATCGATGCAGTGTATCTCAACTTTGGGAAAACGGATCAGCGAGCGATCCGTCAAACTACCCTCCCTGAAATCAAGCAGTATCTGAAAGAAGGGCATTTCAAACCCGGTTCAATGAAGCCAAAGATCGAGGCGATCATCGCATTTCTCGAAGGCGGCGGTAAAAAAGCCATCATCACCTCTCCGGAAAACCTTCTGAACGCCCTAAAAGGGGAAGCAGGAACCACCATTATCATCGGGTAAGGTTATGGTGACGAAGCCAGTTTCGGTTAGCGATTGGGGCTACGTGTAAAGAATTAGAAAACGATAAACGTTGCCTTTTGGTAACGATACACGCTTTGTTACCTTTACCGTGAGGCTACAGGCTTCATCTCAGGTTTAAAATCACCCAGCGGGTGATTTATAGCGTAAGGCTTTAGCCTTGCTTGCCTGCCGCAGGCAGGGATCAGAAGCAACCCTAAAGGGTTGCGCTACAATGAAATTTAAAAAAATCGCTCAATTTAGGTATAAACCGCCATTCGAAGCCTTGTAGGGCGGATTGTCCCTGCCCGTTTTTGCAACTGGCGGGTATACTTTTCTCTCAATCTATAAATCCTATTGACATCCGTTCCAATTCTTTATAAAAGTAATAAAAAACATTTCTGGAGGGCCTATGATCCTCGGAATCGAAGAAATTGAGAAGAAAGTCTGGGAGGAGGAGAAACTCTTCCTGACGAAACAGGTCGGAATCCTCCTCATCAAGAACGATGCGATCAAATTTGGGGACTATATCCTGGCTTCGGGAAAGAAGAGCCCTTATTATATCGATCTGAGGCTTACCATATCCAGTCCGATTACGATGGACTGGATCGCCAACTCCCTGACGAGGATCGTCGTCAATGAGATCAACAAGGATAAGATCGATAAGATATTGGGAGTGCCTACCGCGGGGGTCCCATTTGCCACGATGGTCAGCCAGAAGTTAGGCATCCCCTTGATCTACTACCGCCAGGCACGGAAGGAACACGGTGTCAGAAAAAAGATCGAGGGCACTCTGGATAGAAATGACAGGGTCCTCATTGTGGACGATCTTATCACAACAGGCGAGAGCGTAATTGAGGCAACGGAAGTGGTGAGAGATCAGGGCGGTGTGGTCAATGAATTGGTTGTTCTGCTGGACCGTGAGCAGGGAGGTAGGGAAAGGCTCAGGGCCTCCCGCATTGAACCCCATGTCCTGTTTAAAATATCGGATGCGATGGACTGGCTTCACAGTGTTGGTTTAATCAACGATAAGATTCACGAGACCGTAAAAGAATATATCAACGGGGAAAACAAGGCTTCCCAGGTCACACCCGCTTAAAGTAAAACCCTCATTATCATTCCCTTGCTCACCCCGGAATTTTAATCTTAGGGTCAATCGGTTAAGGTTACGGTGACGAAGCCCGTATCGTTCATAAAAGGTTACGTTTACCGTTTTAAATTCTCTTTTTTTCACGTAACCGTTACCGGTAACCGAAACGGGCCTCGTTACCCTTACCTTCAGACTTTTATTATTTGGGGTACGGATAAGGGTATTCTCCGGTAAAACAGGCGTAGCAGAAGTTTTTCTCCTCTCCTCTGACACACTTCTTCAAACCCTCCAGGCTCAAGTAATTCAAAGAAGTGGCATGGATAAATTTCTGAATCTCCTTAACCTTATGGGAGGAGGCGATTAATTCTGATTTCTTGGGCGTGTCAATGCCGAAGTAACAGGGATCGGTGATGGGCGGTGAACTGATGCGGGTATGGACCTCCCTGGCGCCGGCGTGTTGAAACATCCGAACAATTTTTCGGCTTGTGGTCGCACGCACGATGGAGTCGTCGACAATCACGATCTTTTTCCCCTTTAATAATCCTTTGACCGGGTTCAATTTGATCTTGACCCCAAAATGGCGGATTCTCTTTTCAGGTTCGATGAACGTTCGCCCGATATAGTGATTTCGTATCATTCCGAGCTCAAAAGGGAGTTTCGATTCATGCGCATACCCCAGGGTTGATGGAAATCCGGAGTCCGGAATGGGGATCACCATATCCGCTTCTGCGGGCGCCTCTCTTGCAAGCTGGACTCCAAGCGATTTTCTGATCTCATAGACATTATGATTGAATATGAAGCTGTCCGGACGGGCGAAATAGATAAATTCGAAGATGCATTGACGCAGTGGCCTGTGGGGGAAGGGTTTGAAGGATTTAATCCCAGAATGATTGATCATGAGAACTTCCCCCGGTTCAATCTCCCTGATCAATTTGGCGCCGATGAGATCAAAAGCGCAAGTTTCCGATGCGACCACCGGCGAGTCTTTAAGAGAGCCGAGAATCAACGGCCTGAAACCCATGGGATCTCTGGCTGCCACCATCTCTTTTTCCGTAAGAAAAAGGAGGGAATAGGCGCCTTCGACCTGCCGGAGGGCATGGATGGTGCGATCCAGAAACGTCTTTTCCTTTGAGCGCGCAATGAGATGGACGATGACCTCCGTATCCATGTTCGACTGGAAGATCGAACCTCCGGACTCCAGTTCACTCCAGATTAAGAAGGCATTGGTCAGATTGCCGTTATGGGCGATGGATATCATTCCTTTCGCATAGTTGACCAAAAACGGCTGGGCATTCTTCAGATCGCTTGAGCCCGTTGTGGAATAACGAACATGACCTATGGCGCTTCTCCCATGAAGTTTTTTCATGATATCTTTCGAAAAAACCTCTGAGACCAGCCCCATCTGTCTGTAATGGTGGAGTTGTTTTTCGTCAGAGGAGACGATCCCGGCGCTCTCCTGGCCGCGGTGTTGGAGGGCGTAAAGGCCTAAATAGACATGGTTGGATGCCTCTGCGTGATCATAAATGCCAAAGATGCCGCACATCTTATTCAACCTCCTGAGCTGAAGACGATAAAAAAAGAGACTATAAAATACCTTAAATTACAAATAATTACAGATCATTATTAAAGTTATTTTTGAAGTTATTTCTGAGCTGTTGCCAAACCTCCTTAGTTTCTTTGGCAATGAATACGAAGCAAGGCATCAAGATTAAATGGCGGACATAAAATTTATAATTGATTTATAGGAGGTTGTCAAAAGGTAAATAGTAAATAGGGTCAGGTCTTGCAATCATACATTTGACCTTCTCTCTCCTTCAGCCCGTTTTATTGCCCGGCTTACGGTCGCATAATGATAACCCAGATGGTCCGAAATCTCCTTCATCGTATACCCAAAACGAAC
>VGSS01000019.1 GCA_016874935.1 Deltaproteobacteria bacterium
TAGGCTAAGGAAAGTGATGGAAGAGAAGATGAATACCATTTTTAGAATCTTACGTTCTCAAAAACCTATGGTCACGATACCTCTCTCTTCTTTTCTCTCGGGTAACATTTATTAATGAGGCATCAGGTTATTTTAAAATTCTGTAAAAAAGATATCTTTAAATTCTCAATCAAATCTCCATAAGTGAACACTTTTTATACAGGCAAACCATATTTCTGAACAAATTTAAGTCGTTAAAGTCATGGAGCTGGGGGGGCTTGAAATAATGGGGGGAATGGGGATTAGTCGTTCGTTATTAAAATCATTCACTATTGTTGTCTCCTTCTCCTCACCATCTTTAAAAGAAAGAGCATCTCTTCATTTTTCATTAAGTAAGAGCACGCCAGATATATTAAGAAGCCGGTAAGAATCCCTCCACCGAGGAGAAAAATTTTCACCCCTTCGTTGCCTGAAATCGTCCAGTCTCCAAAGGAGCAGATGAAATAAGCCATGAGGCCCATAGGCAGGCTGCAGAAAAGAATTCGAAAAAGGGATCGTATGTTCCCCCCTATTTCCATCCCGCCCAATTTCGGATCCAACTTCCTGCACAGAAGGATCAAATTCAGAATCGATGAGAGGCTGGTGGCAAGGGCAAGGCCGGCATGCTTCAAAGGAGTGAAGAAGATAAAAGTGGCATTGAGAACAACATTGGCTATCAGGCAGATGATTGCAATCTTAAGGGGCGTCCAGCTATCCTGAAGCGAATAAAAGGCAGGGACAAGGGTCCTCACCCCGGCAATCGCCCAGAGGCCAACCGAATAGCATAATAGGGCTTTTGCCGTCATCACCGTTGCCTGGTAGTCAAAGAGACCTCTCTGGAAGAGGAGGTTGATAATGGGAGTCTTTAACGCGATCAACCCCACCATAGCAGGAATGCTGATAAAAGACGTAAGGCGGAAGGTGAAAGAGAGCGTCTTCTTCAACTCCTCCATCTTCCCCTGAGAGGCGAGTCCTGAAAGACTCGGCAGGGAAGCCATCCCGATGGCGATGGCAAATATTCCCAATGGAAATTCTAACAACCGGTCTGCAAAAAAGAGATAGGAAACGCTCCCTCCGGGAAGAAAGGAGGCGAAGATCGTATCGATGAAGACATTGAGCTGATAGACCGCTGTTCCGATCAGGCCCGGCACCATCAAAGCGCCGATCCGCTTGATGGCAGGATGCCCGAAATTAAAATTGAACCGGAAGGTGATCCCTTTCTGCCATAAAAAAGGAATCTGGAAGAGAAGCTGAATCACCCCTCCGGCAAGGACACCGACCGCAAGCGTCATGACCGGTTTTTGAAAGGAGTGATAGAAGAGAAAGACGGAAAGGATGATGGAGATATTAAGGAAGATGGGAGCGATGGCCGGAGCGAAAAAGTGTCGATAGGAGTTGAGAATACCCATGCAGAGGGCAAAGAGACCCATAAAGAAAAGATAGGGGAAGATGATCTGGTTGAGCGTGACGGTCATCTGAAACTTTTCTGGAATTCTCGCAAATCCAGGGGCGATGATCTGAATGATAACCGGGGAAAAGAGGATGCCTAAGAGCGTGACCAGGAGTAGCGCCAGCCCCATCAGGGTGAAAGCGGTATGGGTTACCTCTCTAATCTCCTCTTCTGAGCGTTGACGGAGGTATTCGGTATAAACCGGGATGAAGGAGATGGTCAGGGACCCTTCTCCTACCAGTCGCCTCCAGAGATTGGGAATTCGGAAGGCAACGAAGAAGGCATCGGCCGCCATCCCTGCCCCAAAGAAATGGGCGA
Source organism: Deltaproteobacteria bacterium (assembly GCA_016874935.1). Lineage (GTDB taxonomy): Bacteria > Desulfobacterota > BSN033 > BSN033 > UBA1163 > RBG-16-49-23. Next base: position 1,787 of record VGSS01000019.1, read on the forward strand.
TGACCATATCTCTAAAAAATCCAAGGATACGGCTGAGGAGAGTCCCCATCCCTATGGTGGAAGCCGCTTTTGCAATTTTATGATTCTCGGTCATCATAATCTAAAAATCAGAGTATTAGTTTCAGTGTCAGTGGGTAGAATCTGCCAATAAACTAATGTTTTTTAAAAAAGCCTGTCATTCCGGCGAAAGCCGGAATCCAGCTCTTCTTATCCCGCCAAAGGCCAAACTGGATGCCCCCGTATCAAGCACGGGGCAGGCTCCTCAAGTCCGGCATGACAGAAAAGGCATGTTACTGCACTGCATGTTACTGCACTTGACACACGCTACCCTAAAATGTTAGAAAAATCAACAAGCTAAAAGAAAGGAGAGTCCATTTTGGCCATTCATCCATCAGCAATTAAAAGGGCAAAACAGAATGAGAAGAGGAGGGTTCGAAACCTCCATTTTGAATCGACGGTAAAGAGTTCGGTCAAGAAAGTCCGAGAAGCAATCGAAGAAAAGGATATTGAGGGCGCCAGGAAAGCCCTATTAAAGGCAATCCCACTCATTCAGAGAGGATGTTCAAAGGGCATCTTTCACAAAAACACCTCCGCAAGAAAGATCTCCAGGTTGACCCAAGCCGTCAATAGCCCGAAACCTGCTAAGTAGAGTCTGTCCATAAACTAAAGGTTTCCAGAAAGATCGTCATTCCGGCGAAAGCCGGAATCCAGTTCTTTCAATCCCGCCAAAGGCGGGACTGGATGCCCCCGTATCAAGCACGGGGCAGGCTCCTCAAGTCCGGCATGACGGAAAAAGACATTTATAAACAGACTCTAAGCAATAAAAGTCAATGGGCAATAGGTCAAGTTAAAGAAGCCCGTTTTGTTTTGGGCCGGCAGAGGTCGATGACCAGCTTCTCCATCAGAAGATTCTTCGGCCCTCGCCCCGTTTTAATGGCTAAATCTGTCTGGTGACACTTCAATATCCCTTCTCGCAAAGAGGTCTCCGAGAAGTTCCTCCCCTGCTCCATCAGCTTCTTCACATTCCAGGCCTGCATCCGGAGCGCTTTTGCCATCTCGTCAAGGTTTTTTCGGCTGGAGGTCGTCTCCTTCACCCTCCAGATATTCCAGTAGTGCTTTGACATCATGCCTAGGAGAAGAGGAACAGGATCGTCCTTCCTCTTCGGGGGCGGTTCTTCTTTCTTGAAGGGAATGGCCTTCGATTCCAATGCCTTTTCCAGGATGGTCAATGCCTTCTCCAGATTCTGCCGGCCGATCGCATCGGTTAAATCAAAAACCGTGCTGACCTTCACCTCTGAAGTGATCCCCTCCACATCAGAAAGTTCAATCTTTTTCTTGTTTCCGACGCTTAAAAAGATCTTCTCCAATCCATTATCAAGATCCTGGAGGCGATCTCCTATAACTTCGACGAGATAGCCGGCCGCCTCTTCAGAGATAAACTTCCCCTTCTCCTCCATTCTCTTTCTGATCCAGGAGACAAGCCCCCTGCCCTTCAGCCGGGGATATTCGTTCACTCTCCCGATCTTCTCTATCTCTTTCTGGTATCTTTTCCATGGTCCCGGAGTCTGGCCACACATGACCAAGCAGGTGGAGGGAGAAGGGTCCCGGATATACGGGAGGAACGCCTCTATATTCTCATCATCGAATTGATCCGCCTTTCGGACAAGAACAAACCGATATGGAGAAAACATCGGAAGAGTTTGGGCTGCTTGGACGATCTCTTGTCCGCTGTGCTCCTCTCCGTTGAAGAGATGAAGATTGAACCCCCTCTCCTTCACAGAAAGGGTCTGGTTCATCAATCTCCGGATCTCTTCCTCGATGAGGTAATCCTCTGAACCATAAAGGAAATAGATAGGAAAGGTTTCTGCCTTTAGCCTCGTCATAAATTAATTTTTTACCTTATTTCCCGACCGTATCGCAATAAGTTAAATTCCAATAACCAAATCTCAATTTCCAAACAATAACCAATAACCAATGAACCAATGACCAATGTTCGAAATAGAAATGCATATCATTAGCGATGTATTTTGAATTTTGGTGATTGGAATTTGGTTATTATTTGATTATTGGTGCTTGGTGTTTGCTTTTTCTGGCTTCCTTCATAGAGATCATACTCCAAGAGCCTGCATTCGATATTGGAATTGTAAAAGGAGATCCTTCTTTTTGTCCTCAATCCCACGCGTTTGGCAAGGTCGAGATTGCCGGTAAAAATATATCCACGGTATCCCTGGCATCGCTTCTTTAAAAAATCTCCGATCCCCTTGTAGATCTCCCTCAATGCCTCCCTCTCACCCATCCGTTCCCCATATTCGGGATTGAGGATTACGACACCCTCTCCATTGGGGACAGGGGTCTCTCCATATTGACAGATCCCGAAGTCAATCCACCGTTCCACCCCGGCGGTCTGTGCATTCTTCTTCGCTCCCTGGACGGCCTCTCCGCTCATATCCGTGGCAATAATCTTTCCATTGATCGCATCCCTCCCTGTCGCTCTTGCCTTGCGCCGTATCTCCTTCCAGGAGGATTCATCAAACCCCTTCAGGTGCATAAAACCAAAATTACTTCTCAACAGTCCCGGCGGCCTCCCAAGGCCAATCAACGCCGCCTCGATTGCAAGCGTCCCGCTCCCGCACATGGGGTTGATAAAGTTGCCATTTCCCCTCCAGCCGGTCGCCAGGACCACCCCTGCGGCCAGTGTCTCCTGCATGGGCGCCTTCAGTGGAATTTTCCGATACCCCCTTCTCGAAAGGGGCTCGCCGGAGGTGTCGACAAACAGCGAACCCGTCTCATTCTTCCAGAATAGATGAACGACCGTTCGATCTCTTTCCGACCCCGAATCCGGTCGCCGCCCGCGCACACTTTTTATTCGGTCCACAATGGCGTCTTTGATTTTCACATTGGCAAACCGTGTATCCTTAATGGTCGGGTTATCCACAGTCGAAGTCACGCAGAGGTAACCCTCTTCCTGGATCAAATCCTCCCATTTCATCGCAGACACCTCTCTATAAAGCTCGTCAGGATCTCTTGCTTTAAACCGCTCCAGAAAGAAAAGGATGCGATGCCCTGTCCGGACAAAAAGGTTCAATCTCATGGCGTCATCCATGCTCCCCTCTGTTTCGACGCTGGCAATACCTTCGGAGAGGACCGGGAATTCGAGTAAACAGAGCTCTTCCTCCAAAAAAGGAACGATGCCCTTGGCGCAGGTGATGACGATTCTGCTTTTTCTTCCCCAGACATCCATAATCGCCTCGTGCCTATAATATCATATTCGTCATCCAATTGCCTCCCCTTTTTGCGTTCTGTCTTGAGAAGAGGTAAAATATTCCTTGAGGGAAAAAGAATGGAACGCTGGCAAAGAGCGCTCTCCGAGAGCATCGCTTCTCTAAGTGAACTGGCCCGTTATATTCCAATAGACCCTAAATTACTCGGGCCTGTTGTGGCACGCTATCCCCTCCGGATCACCCGCTACTATTTAAGCCTCATCCGGGAGAGGGACGATCCGATCGGGCGGCAGTGCATACCTGACCGGTGTGAATTGGAACAGGATGACCTTTCCATCGATCCTCTCAATGAAGGAGGGCTCACCCCTGTGCCAGGGCTGATCCACCGTTACCCCGACCGGGCCGTCCTACTGGTCTCTTCCGTCTGTCCGACCCTGTGCCGGTTCTGCACGAGAAAAAACAGGACGGGAGAAGATGGGAGTTTAATAAATCAGAACTCATTGGAAGCTGCTCTGGAGTATATCGAAAGAAGACCTGCCATCCGGGATGTCATACTCTCAGGCGGCGATCCCCTGCTGCTGACCGACAATGAACTGGAAAAGATCCTCATCAGGCTTCGTAAAATCCCCCATCTTGAGATTCTCAGGCTCCATACCCGCGCCCCTGTCACACTGCCTGACCGCATCACCTCCCGGCTCTGCCGGATATTGAAACGATATCACCCTCTCTACGTCAATACCCAATTCAATCATCCCCTGGAAATCACGCCTGAGTCGACAAAATCCTGTGCTATGTTAGCGGATGCGGGCATCCCGCTCGGAAATCAGACCGTCCTGCTCAAAGGGGTCAATGATGATCCGGGAATGATGAAACAACTGATGCAGAAACTCCTGACCATCAGGGTTCGTCCTTATTACATCCATCAGATGGACCTGGTAAAAGGAACAGGCCATTTTCGCACTCCTGTTCAGAAAGGATTAACCATTATGGCGGGATTAAGGGGGCACACCTCGGGCATGGCAACCCCTTCCTATGTCATCGACCTGCCCGGAGGCAAGGGAAAAGTCGCCCTCCTCCCCGAGGATGTAAGGAGGCAGGGGCAGACGTTCTTTCTGCGTAACTATCTGGGTGAGATCACCGAATATGCGGATAGCAAAGAGGAATAAATTGCTAACCAAAAATATTTGAAATTTTACAGACTTGTCATCCTGAACTCGTTGATTCACATTCGTTCATCACTTCGTGACAGGATCTCACCCTTTGGACAAAACGAGATGCTGAACCAAGTTCAGCATGACACCATTTGTTTTCAAGTGTTAGAGATAAATTCTCAGACTTTAATGTGTAAGAATCTAATGGTTAAATGCTAATTTAACATTTTGCATTGATCACTTCTTTAAAGTTCTTCAGGGGTAAAAGCCACGACTTCATCGATCTTTGTGGCATTCAATAATACCATCGCCAGCCGGTCCACTCCCAGCGCGATTCCCGCAGAGGGTGGCATTACGTCCAGTTCGGCTAAAAACTTTTCTGGTATTGGATAAATCTCTTTTCCTAACGATCGGCGGATATCAATCTCTGACTCAAAGACTTTCCGTTGCTCCTCCGCATCAACCAATTCTGAGAACGCATTGGCGATCTCCAGGCCTCCCAGATAGAGCTCAAAACGTTCTGCTACGGTGGGGTCATCTCTCTTTAAGCGCGCCAAAGACCTGCGTTCAGGAGGATAATCATAAAGAAAGGTGGGTTTTCCGATTCCGAGCCTGGGTTCGATATCCCGAACCATGACTTCATCGAAAAGGTCCTGCCTGAGAGCCTCCTTCGCTGAAATCTTCGCATATTGATGAAACGCCTCTTCCACAGTCATCTTCTCCCACGGAGACGCAAGAGAAATCCTATGGCCACGAAAAGTCACACACTCTCTCTGTCCGATTCCAACCGCCAGGCTTTGAATCAATGCTTCACACTCGTCCATGAGAGCCAGATAGTCGCTCCTCACCCGATACCATTCCAGAAGGGTGAACTCAGGGATGTGCTGACTTCCTCTCTCCCCCTCTCTCCAGCAACGGCAGATCTGAAAGATCTTCTCATAGCCGGCGGCGAGCATTCGCTTCATACAGAGTTCCGGAGAGGCATGAAGAAACCATCTGCCTGAGGGGACGGCATCGACATGGGATTCAGGGGCGGGAGCTGGAATGCGATGAGGGGTCTCCACTTCGAGGTAGCCCCTATCGCTGAAGAACTGTCTTGCCTTCCGTATGATTCTTGCCCTCTGCTCAAGGGCGGCCTTTCGCCTGGCCAATGGCCAGTTCTTTGGGTAGGAGCAATTTAAATGGTCCACAGATGAAGATAACTCTCACTGTTTTGGCAATAGAGGAATGGGTTAAGGTTACGGTGACGAAGCCCGTATCGTATTGCGGTAAAGGTTACGTTTAAACAATAAACCACGAAAGACGTAACCTGTTATGAACGAAACGGGCCTCATGACCCTTGCCGAAAGACGTAGTTTGATTTTCTACTTTCCTATTCTTTCACCCGGGTTGAATATTCGCCGTTTCGGGTGTCAATGGTGATCAACTCACCCTCCTGGACAAACGGTGGAATACGCAGTTCGTATCCTGTCTCAACGGTGGCGGGTTTGTAATCGGCCTTTGAGGTATCGCCTTTGACCCACATCTCCGTCTTGATCACCCTGAGATTGACAAAGTTCGGAAGGTCCACGCCAATCGCTTTCTCCCTGAACATCAATACCTTCACGTTCAAATTGTCAATGAGATAATTTTTTGAGTCTCCCAGCGCATCCTCATTGATGATGATCTGTTCATAGGTCTGATTGTCCATGAAATAGTAATGATCCCCCTCTCTGTAGAGATACTGCATGGGCCTCTCTTCCAATGAAGCGGGCTCAAACGTATCTCCCTCACGATAGGTTCGATCGATCGTCATGCCGGTGATCATATTTTTAAGTTTGGTCCGGTAAAGGGCCTGGCCCTTGCCAGGTTTGGAGAATTCAAACGCCGTAACGATGTAGGGGTCATTATCGATTGCGACCTTCAACCCCTTTTTTAAATCCGAAGCCGTATACATAATTCATCCTTCCCTTTCCATAAACCACGAATAGAACGAATGACATGTTCAAAAATCATAAAAGAACCGATTGCGAATCCGCTCAGCCATAAACCTTGCCAGTGATTGGATGGCCGCCGCCTTATTCGATTCGCTGACGAGAATATTGTTGGAGGTGCGATACACCCTGCTGTCGGAAAGATCCTTCTCCACCCAGAGGATCTCTCCGGTCTTCTTCCTTAAGGTCAAATCGATGACCACCGTAGTCTGGTATTCGAGGGCGATTCCGGATCGGTCATAGGAGACCGAATAGATCTGAAAGGACTTGATCACTCCCTCCAGAACCGAATCTGCCTCATTCCGTCCCGCCACCTTCACCCTCCGGTCCTGAATAAACTCTCTTAAAAAACCCTGTGTGAAAGGGACCTCAATGCCAGGCTCAAAGGTCTGGTTGACAAAGGTGGGAACGGCAAGAGAGGTAATGCCAGGAGGAAGGTGCGTCTCCTTGCCTACCATCTGGTAACCACAACCTGTTGCCAACAAAAACACACTTTGCAACACCAATAACTTCCTAATTATACTTAACATAAGTGGGTACGCTCTAAATTCGAAGCACGAAATCCGAAATTCGAAACAATATCAAATGACCAAAATTTAAATGTTTTAAACAAAAAAGTTTAGAGAATTCGGATATTTTAAATTCGGATTTGTTTCGGATTTCGATATTCGTATTTCGAATTTTCTAACAAACAATATTGACCAGTTTCTGAGGCACGAGGATCACCCGTTTGATCGCTTTGCCCTCAACCAGTTTTTGAATCCTCTCGCTCTTCAAGGCCCAGGCCTTGATCTCTTCCTCTCCATAAAAGGCGGGCACCGTGATGCGGTCTCTCACTTTTCCATTGACCTGGACAACGATCAAAACCTCATCCTCCAGAACCGCCTCCGGATCATAATCAGGCCAGGCCCTCTTAACGACGAACTCCTTATTCCCCAAAGCCTCCCAAAGTTCCTCGGCGAAGTGAGGAACGAATGGCGAAAGCAGAATCATGGTCGTCTCAATCGCCTCCTTCATCAAGCTCCTTGAGGTTTCATCATCCAGGTCCTTGACCTCCGAGGCATAGATCTCGTTGACCAGTTCCATGATCGCGCTGATGGCCGTGTTGAAATGAAATCGCTCGATATCCTCTGTCACCTTCTTGATCGTCTTATGGGTCTTCTGACGAAGGAGCTTTGCATCACCCTCTGCCGGAGTTCCAAAAGGAGGGGAAGCCACATTCCGGAGTCTGGAATTCTGCTCAAAAAAGAGTCTCCAGACCCGGTTAAGAAAACGGAAGGAACCCTCCACCCCTTGATCGCTCCAGTCCAGATCCTTCTCGGGCGGAGCGGCAAAGAGGCAGAAGATCCTTGCAGTATCGGCGCCATACTTTTCGACCAGATACTCAGGATCGACGACGTTCCGCTTCGACTTTGACATCTTCTCAAGCCTTCCCACTGTAATCTGAACGCCACACTTGCGACAGCGAAAACCTTCTCCCTCCCTTTCCACCTCATCGGGGAAGAGATATCCATCCCTGGGACACTCGAGAACCTCTTTGCAGACCATCCCCTGAGTGAGGAGATTGGTAAAGGGCTCTTCGACGCTCAGCCACCCCATCTCCTTCAGGACACGGGTGAAGAACCGTGAATAGAGGAGATGGAGAATCGCATGTTCAATGCCGCCGATATATTGATCCACAGGCATCCAGTAATCGACCCTCTTCCTATCAAGCGGTCCCTCGTGATAGTCAGGGCAGGCAAACCGGTCAAAATACCATGAGGATTCGACAAAGGTGTCCATGGTATCCGTCTCCCTGCAACCCGCTCCGCCGCATTTCGGACATCTCACCTCCACAAACTCCTTTGCGCCTACCAGAGGCGATTCCCCCATGCCGGTCACTTCCACATTGGACGGAAGGACGACAGGAAGGTCTCTTTCCGGAACAGGAACAGTTCCGCACTTTTCACAGTAGATAATGGGAATGGGCGCTCCCCAGTAGCGCTGTCTCGAAATCCCCCAGTCCCTTAACCGGTAACTGATCTTCTTGCCGCCCAATCCTTTCTCCTCGAGATGCTTCGCGATCGCCTCCCTCGCCTTCAGGCTGCCCATTCCATTAAACTTCCCTGAGTTGACTAAAAAACCTTCTCCCTCATAGGCTTCGGTCATCGTTTCTCCATTCAGGATTTGATCTGCCGGTTGAATGACAACGATGAGGGGAAGCCCATACTGCTTGGCAAATTCGAAATCTCTCTGGTCATGTGTGGGAACAGCCATCACTGCGCCCGTCCCATATTCCATCAGGACAAAGTTGGCAACGAAGATGGGCATCCTCGCCTCTGTCATCGGGTTGAGGCAATAGCCCCCCGTGAAAACACCCTCCTTCTCCGTCGTGGGAGCCGTCCTTTTCATCCGGTCCTGCCGTTTCATTTTCTCGACAAAGTCCCTTACCGTTTTCTCCTGAGAGGTCCCCTTTGAAAGGGTGAGGGCCAGCGGATGTTCCGGAGCAAGGCTCATAAAGGTGGCGCCGAAGACTGTGTCCTGCCGGGTGGTGAAAACCTTAATCGCTTCCTTCGAATTCTCCAATGGGAAAAGGATCTCCGCGCCGATCGATTTTCCGATCCAGTTCCTCTGCATCGTGAGGACCCGCTCCGGCCATCCGGGAAGTTTCTCGCACCATTCCAGCAGGTCCTCCGCATAATCCGTGATCTTGAAGAACCACTGCTCCAGTTCCTTCTGTGTGACACCCGGGTCATCGGCATGGCCCCGCCAGCAGGTCCCATCAGCCATCACCTGCTCATTGGCCAGAACGGTCTTGCAGATCTCACACCAGTTGACCGTGGACCGTCTCTTATAGGCCAGCCCCTTCTCATACATCTTCAGGAAGAAGAGCTGTTCCCATTGGTAATACGAGGCATCGCATGTGGCAAATTCCCGATCCCAGTCATAACTGAAGCCCATTCGCTTCAACTGCCTCTTCATATACTCGATATTCTCATACGTCCATTTGGCGGGATGGACGCCATGTTCGATGGCCGCATTCTCCGCAGGCATGCCAAACGCATCCCAGGCCATGGGATGAAGGACATTAAACCCCTTCATCTTCTTGTAACGGGCAACCACGTCGCCGATGGAGTAATTCCGGACATGGCCCATATGGATCTTGCCCGATGGATAAGGAAACATCTCAAGAAGGTAATACTTCTTCCTGTTCTCATCCTCCGTCACCTTAAAAAGCTTCTGATCCTCCCAGACCCTCTGCCACTTCTCTTCGATCTCTTTCGGGTTATATTTCTGGTTCATGCCCTTCTCCACTTGATCATCCCTCGCCCCTCGTCTCTCGCCCATCGTATAGGGGTCATCCTCTCATCATCCTCCGGATTCTTAGCCTTAACGCGTTGAGTTTGATAAATCCCTCCGCATCCTTCTGGTTGTAAACAGCATCCTTCTCGAAGGTTGCAAACGCCCCATGATAGAGGGACTTCTCTGACTTACGCCCGATCACCGTGCAATTCCCTTTGTAAAGCTTGAGGCGAACCGTGCCCGTCACATCTTTCTGCATCTCATCGACTGCGTTCTTCAGGACTTCCATCTCCGGCGAAAACCAGTAGCCATAGTAGATGAGTTCAGAAATCTTCGGGATTAGACTGTCTTTGAGGTGCATCACCTCTCTGTCCATTGTGATCGATTCGATTGCCCGGTGAGCAACATGGAGAATCGACCCTCCCGGGGTTTCATAAACCCCTCTGGCTTTCATCCCGACATAGCGATTTTCGACCATATCCACCCGGCCGATCCCATTTTTGCCTCCAAGCTCATTCAGCCGAGCCAACAGGTTTGCGGGCGAGAGGGATTTGCCATCCACACGGACCGGGATCCCGTCCTCGAAGTCGATTTCAACTATGGTGGGACGGTCTGGCGCCTTTTCAGGAGAGACGGAAAGCAGGAACATATCTTCCGGCGGCTCAGACCATGGATCCTCGAGAATCCCGCCCTCGAAACTGATGTGCAAAAGGTTTCGGTCTGTTGAGTAAGGCTTCTCCTTGCTCACCGGAATGGGTATGCCATTGTCCCGGGCATAAGTCATCAACTCCTCGCGCGATTTGAATTCCCATTGTCTCCAGGGCGAAATAACCTTGATATAGGGATTGAGGGCGTAATAGGTCAGCTCAAATCGCACCTGGTCATTCCCTTTGCCGGTTGAGCCATGAGCCACAGCATCGGCCCCCTCGATCTGTGCAATCTCAACCTGCCTCTTTGCGATCAGGGGCCTTGCAATGGAAGTCCCCATCAGGTAGGTCCCCTCATAGACAGCATTGGCCTTTAACGCCGGAAAGACATAATCCCTTACAAACTCCTCCCGGAGATCTTCGATATAGACCTTGCTCGCACCCGTTGAGATCGCCTTCTCCTCCAGATGGTCCAGTTCTTCTGCCTGCCCGACATCCGCAGTAAAGGCAATCACCTCGCATCCGAACTCATTCTTCAGCCACTTCAGAATGATAGAAGTATCCAGTCCCCCGGAATACGCCAGAACCACCTTTTTAACTTCACCCTTCATAAAACCCCCTTCTATTTCGGAATTCGGAATTTTAATTCCGCACCTGCGGCAGGCACAATCCGCATTCCGCAATTAAGTTACGCCCTCAAACACTTCTTCCAGCGCAGATATCATCCGATCCACTTCCCCTTCGGTCACGATCAATGGGGGCAAAAACCGGAGGACATTGCCCGCAGTGCAATTGATGAGGAATCCCTTTTTCATCATCTTCTTGACGATCTCCGCTCCTTCGAATTTCAGTTCCATCCCAAGGATCAACCCTCTTCCTCGAACATCCTGAACGAAAGGAAATGTCTTCTTCACCTCCTCGAGTCTGGAGAGAAAATATTCTCCTACTCTCCGGCAATGATCCAGCATCCCTTCCTCCAAGATCGCACTCAGAGCAGCCACCCCTGCTGCCGTAGCCAACGGGTTTCCTCCGAAAGTCGAGGCATGATCTCCCGGCTCAAAGCTTTTTGCAATCTCGTCCCTGATCAACAGGGCTCCGATGGGAACTCCGCCGGCTAACGACTTGGCCACAGTGAGTAAGTCCGGTTTCATATCCTCATGTTCATAGGCAAAGAGTTTTCCAGTTCTTCCCATCCCCACCTGAACCTCATCCAGGATGAGGAGAATTCCCTTCTCATCGCAGATATCCCGTAGTCCTTTTAGATAACCCCCCGAAGGGATGTTCACCCCTCCTTCGCCCTGAATCGGCTCCAGCAGAACGGCACAGGTCTTGGCATCAATCGCCTCTCTCGCGGCCTTCAAGTCATTAAAAGGAACATAGTTAAAACCGGGCATGAGAGGCCCATAGCCTTTGTGATACTTTTTTTGAGCCGTGGCCGTCAAAGTGGCGAGTGTTCTTCCATGAAAGGAATTTTCCATGGTGATCACTTCGTATCGGTCCTCTCCGATCTTCTCCTTCGCATATTTTCTTGCGAGTTTCAGCGCTCCTTCATTGGCCTCTGCCCCGCTGTTGCAGAAAAAGACCTTGCCGGCAAAAGAGTGTTTACAGAGGAGAGAAGCCAGTTCGATCTGGGGTTCGATGTAGTAGAGATTGGAAACATGGATCAGTTTCTCCGCCTGAGCCTGAATCGCCTTAACCACTTTCGGATGACAATGGCCCAGATTGCAAACCGCCAGCCCCGCAAAAAAATCTAAGTATTCCTTACCGTTGAGATCCCAGACCTGCGTCCCCTTTCCCCTTACCAAAAGGATGGGGTAACGGTTATAGGTATGGGCAATATACTGTTCCGATAACATCATCAAGGTTTGAGAATCCATAAGCACCTCATAACAAGAAAATACGAAATCCGAATATCGAATTTCGAAACAAATTAAAAATTCAAATGTTCAAAATTTTAAACTCCCCGTTTTGGAATTGATATTTTAAAAAATTCGTGCTTGTTTCGGATTTCGTGCTTCGAATTTCGAATTTCATTCCTTCATGATCTGCGTCCCTATTCCCACATCCGTGAAAATTTCCAACAGGACGGCGTGCTCGACAGTCCCATTGATGATATGGGTTTTATTCACTCCGTCTTTTAGGGCATCGAGACAACAATTCACCTTCGGGATCATCCCTGAGGAGATGATCTTCTGCGAAATCAACTCCTTCGCCTGCTTGACATCAAGGGAGGGGATCAACTGTTTCTTCTCATCCATCACCCCTTCCACATCGGTCAACAGGATCAGCTTCTCAGCTTTTAGCGCCGAGGCAATCTTTCCTGCCACAAGATCGGCGTTGATATTATAGGTCTCGCCCTCTTCCCCCACGCCAACCGGTGCGATCACCGGAATAAAATTCTCTTTTTCCAGGGATTCGATCACTTCGGGATGGATCGCCTTCACCTCGCCCACCATCCCGATATCAATCATTTCAGGATCCTTATCCTTGCCGGCACTTCTCGTCAATTTCAACTTTTTGGCAAGGATGAGGCTTCCGTCCTTTCCGCTCAATCCGACCGCCTTTCCTCCCTGCTGATTGATCAGGGCGACGATCTCCTTGTTCACTTTTCCAGCAAGGACCATCTCCACCACATCCATCGTCTCCCTGTCCGTCACCCTCATCCCTTCCACAAACTCCGACTTCTTTCCCAATCGGGCCAGCATCTCACCAATCTGGGGACCGCCCCCGTGGACAACGACCGGGTTCAGGCCGATATATTTGAGAAGGATGACATCAAGAGCAAAACTTCTTTTGAGCCCCTCTTCCTCCATGGCGCTTCCTCCATATTTGATCACAATGGTCTTGTTATAAAACCGCCGAATATAAGGAAGCGCTTCCACGAGCACCTTAGCTTTATCGATTGGGTTTTCCATGATTTGTACCCTCTTTATTTAAAATGTTGAGAATTGATTGCGGAATGTCGATTGCGGATTGTGGAGGGAAAAAGTAAAATTCGAAATCCGCATTCCGAAATCCGAAATCGTCATAGGATAAACCGGCTCAGATCCTCATCCTCGACAAAATCCTTCAGTTTTTCTCTCACATACTTGGCATCGATCACCATCGTCTTCCCGCTCATCTCGGGTGCGTCGAACGAAATCTCATCCAGCAACCTCTCCATGATGGTATAGAGGCGTCTGGCGCCGATGTTCTCCGTTCTCTCATTGATGAGGGCTGCCATCTCCGAAATCTCCTCAATGGCATCCCTTTCGTACTTCAGCCCCACCGACTCTGTCTCCATCAGGGCGGTATACTGCTTGATCAGGGCATTCTCCGGCTCTGTAAGAATCCGGATCAAATCCTCCTTCTTTAGCGAATCGAGTTCCACCCGGATCGGAAACCTTCCCTGAAGCTCGGGAATGAGGTCCGAGGGTTTTGAAACATGGAAGGCCCCGGCTGCGATGAAGAGGATATGGTCGGTCTTGACCACTCCATATTTCGTCGACACAGTCGTCCCCTCCACAATAGGCAGAAGATCTCTCTGAACCCCTTCTCTTGAGATATCCGGCCCATAAGTGGACTCCCTTCCGGCGATCTTGTCTATTTCGTCAAGAAAGATAATGCCGGACTGTTCCACCCGGTCAATGGCCTGCTTGATCACCGTATCCATATCAATCAACCTCTGGGCCTCCTCCTGAGAGAGAACCTGGAGAGCCTCCGGGACCTTCACCTTTCTCTGCTTCTTCTTTTTTGGGAAGAGGCTCCCGAACATCTCTTTGATGTTGATATCCATCTCCTCCATTCCCGAAGCGGTGAAGATCTCCACCATGGGCAAATTCCGGTCCATCACCTCGACTTCCACATACTTTTCGTTTAACTTTCCCGTTCTCAGCAGCTTCCGGAGTTTTTCCCGCGTCTCTTTCGAATCCTCACCCTCTTTCGGAACACCTTTCCTTGATGTCGGAAGAAGCAGGTCCAAGAGCCTCTCTTCGGCAATCTCCTCCGCCTTCTGCTGGACCTTTCGGGTCTCTTCAGCCTTGACCATGTTCACCGCCTGATCGGTCAGGTCACGGACCATGGACTCCACATCCCTGCCCACATAACCCACCTCTGTAAATTTCGAGGCTTCAATCTTCAGAAAAGGAGCCTGGGCCAGCCTGGCCAACCTCCGCGCGATCTCTGTCTTTCCAACCCCTGTGGGGCCGATCATAATGATGTTTTTTGGCGCAATCTCGTCCCGGAGAGGCTCGGGGATCTGCTGCCGTCTCCAGCGGTTCCTCAGCGCAATGGCGACAGAGCGTTTGGCGTCCTTCTGTCCGATGATATACTTATCCAGCTCCAAAACGATTTCCCGTGGCGTAAAGGTTTTATTCATAGCTCCTCAAGGATGATACGGTCATTGGTGTAGATGCAGATCGAGGCCGCAATCTTCATCGCCTCCTCGGCAATGGCTCTCGCATCCAATTCTGAGAACTGGATCAGGGCTTTGGCCGCGGCATGGGCATAAGGGCCGCCGCTCCCGATGGCCGTCACCCCGTCGTCCGGTTCAATGACATCTCCGTTGCCGGAGATCACCAGGGAATGCTCTTTGTCCGCAATGATGAGCAGGGCTTCGAGCCTCCTCAGTATCCGGTCGGTCCTCCAATCCTTGGCCAACTCCACTGCCGCCCTGAGCAGGTTCCCGTTATACTGCTCCAACTTCTCCTCAAACTTGGCAAAGAGAGTGAAGGCATCTGCTGTGGCGCCTGCAAACCCGGCAAGGACCCTGTCCTGATAGATCCTTCGAACCTTTCTCGCTGTGTGCTTCATCACGGTATGCTCAAGGGTGACCTGCCCGTCCCCTGCCATAACCACCTTCCCTTTATGACGAACACATAGAATCGTCGTCCCTTTTATATTAACCATCGCATCCCCCTCTTGCCGTCTCATCGTCCATCGTCCATTGTTCATCGTTCATTGTTCATCGTCCCTCGTCCCTCGTCTATCGTCTCTCGTCTTTCGTCTCTCGTCTTTCGTCTCTCGTTTACTTCTTCCTTGGCTTACTAAAACTCCTCGGGTGCGCCTTATCGTAAACCTCCATCAACTTGCCCGGGCTGAGATGGATATACCTCTGGGTTGTGGAGAGGCTGGCATGCCCCAGCATCTCCTGAATTTCCCGGATATCTGCCCCCCCATCCAGAAGATGTGTGGCAAAGCTATGGCGCAGGCTATGAGGACTCACCTTTCGGACAATGCCCGAAGCCCTCGTATACTTCTTGATCAGTCTTCCAACGCTTCGGCTGGTCAGTCTTCCTCCCCTCAGGTTGACGAAGAGGGGGGCTTCGCCCTCCGGATCTCCTCTCTGATCCAAATAAACCCTGAGCGCCTCCACAGCCTTATTTCCAATGGGGACAATCCGTTCCTTTCTACCCTTCCCCATAACCCTTACGATCCCCAGATGGAGATCCAGATGCTTTAAATTGAGCCCCACCAGTTCTCCCACTCTCAATCCGCTCGAATAGAGAAGCTCCAGGATGGCACGGTCCCTCAAACCGCTCTTCTTCGCCTTTGCCTCGGAGACCTTCTTTAAAGGCCTATCAGGTGATTCCATGAGCCGGAAAGCCTCATCCACGGTAAGGGTGGCAGGCAGAGGTTTTTCCACCTTGGGCGTCGAGACCGCCTTGGCCGGATTGGAAGAAACCAGTTTTTCCCTCACCAGATATCTGAAAAACGATCGGAGAGTGGAAACCTTTCTCGCAATCGAACTCTTTTTATTCTTTCGATGAAGAACGCTGAGGTATTTCCGGATGACGATCCGGTCCACCTTCTCCCATTCCGGCCTTCCCAACGGGGAAAAAACCTCATCCTGACTCTTTAAAAAATTCTCAAATTCGTTTAGGTCTACCTGATAGCATCGGCAGGTGTGGGGAGAGGCATTCCTCTCTCCAGAAAGATAATGAATAAATTGTTGGATGAAGTCATCCTGCCCTTTTGAAATCGCCCCCATTCTACCTGCCTGAAATGACGTAACTTACAAAAAGGTTGCTGAAAGCATTTTTATAACACAAATTCTTAATTTATCAATAGGATTTTAATGCAACCCATCAATTTTCTTTCACTTTTTATGCGAGCGAAAATTAATATTCATGCGCTTATTTTCTCATTGACATTTTAAACCATTTTTGTATAAACTTCATAACACAAACACTATCTTTTAAGAAAAGGAGGTGAGAGGGATGGCAGAGCCAAGGGTTGCAAGGGTAACAGAAATTATTTCAGGTTCTCCGAAGGGGTTTGATGAAGCCGTTAAGATCGGGTTTGCAAGGGCAACAAAAACCTTGAGGGGAATTACAGGACTGCGAGTGGTTGACTTTCGTGTGGCTGTTGAGAATTCAAAAATTACTGAATACCGTGTAAGAATGGAGGTTATCTTCGTCCTCGAAACATAAGGAGGCCATTTTTTAAAAAAAACCCTATCCCTTTTCGAGTCGAATCTCCTCATTAGGGATAGGGCTATTTTTTTACGAGCTTCGCCCTATTTCAGTCGTAACCTCTCCTTCATAACAGTTGTTAATTCCTCCTGATCAATCGTTGCGGTTCCCACCTTTCCTACCACAATTCCGGCTGCATGATTGGCCAGTTCCGCCGCCCTTCTGATGCCGGCTCCCGCTCCTAATGCAAGAGCCATCGTCCCGATTACCGTATCTCCGGCGCCGGTCACATCATAAACCTCCCTTGCCTCTGTCGGCACAAGACAAGGTTTCTGATGGGGTTCAAAAATGGCCATCCCGTCCTCTCCCCGTGTGATCACCAGCGCTTCGCACTTCAACCTTTTCAAAAGAATCCTGCCCGCCCTATTTAAAGATGCCTCATCCGTGATAGAAATCCTCGAAGCCGAACTTGCCTCCCCTGTATTGGGTGTCACGACGGTCGCCCCTCTGTAAAAAAAGAAATTCTTTATCTTCGGATCGACCATCACAAACTTCCCTGTCTGCCGTGCTTCCCGAATGACGTCTTGAACCAGGCCCCTTGTCAGAAGACCTTTTCCGTAATCGGAAAGGATGACTCCATCAAAACTCTTTATATTCCGCTTCAAATATTCAGAGAGACTTCTAATCGTGGAGAGCTTCGGGTGTCGGGTCGTCTCACGATCGATGCGGACTAATTGCTGGTGGTGGGCGATGATCCGGGTCTTGACCGTCGTCTGTCTTGCTGGCTCAATCGATACTCCGCTTCGTTCAATTCCCATCTCGCTCAGTCTTTTAAGCACCTTCTGGCCCATCTCATCATCGCCTATAACACCGCAAAGGGAAGCTTTCCCCCCGAGGGAATGGATATTATTCACCACATTGGCTGCCCCTCCGAGGAGAAAGGTCTCCTTCTCCACCACCACCACCGGAACAGGAGCCTCAGGCGAGATTCGGGAGACGTCTCCCCAGATGAACCGGTCCAACATGATATCACCCAAGACCAAAATCCTGACCCCTGAAAACCTTTTGATAATCCTCTCGAACATCGACTTCTCCCTTTTAAATTGTCAATGATAATAGCTAACCAAAAATATTTGAAATTTCTCAGTCTTGTCATCCTGAACTTGTTGATTCACATTCGTTCATCACTTTGTGCCAGGATCTCACCCTTTGTACAAAACGAGATGCTGAACCAAGTTCAGACAACAGTAGGGTTTAAGATGTTAGAGATGAATTCACAGCCTAATTGAGTATTGGTAATTGACTATTGATCATTTCATGTTTTTAAAGAATTCCACCGTTCTTCTAAGCCCCTCCTCAATTCTGACCCTCGGATCATAATTCAATATCGCTTTCCCCCGTTTGGTGTCGGCAAGAGAGTGCCTCACATCTCCTTTCCTCGGTTCCTCATAGAGAGGCAATATATGCGAACCAATAACATCCTGAAGAATTTTTAACAACTGATTTAAAGATACCCTCCTGCCACAGGCGACATTGACCACCTCCCCCTGAGTTCGCTCTGCATCCATCGCCAGAAGATTGGCGTGGACCACATTGTCGATATACGTGAAGTCCCGGGACTGTTCTCCATCGCCGAAGATGACCGGAGGACGATCCGAGATCAGGGCATCGATAAACTTCGGGATGACAGCGGAATAAATGGAATTGGGATCCTGTTTCGGACCAAAAATGTTGAAATATCTCAGCGAGATCGTCTCCAACCCGTAAAGTTGAAAAAAGAGCCGGCAATACTGCTCTCCGATAAACTTCTGCAATGCATAAGGCGAAAGGGGATTGGGAACCATCTCCTCTTTCTTGGGCAGGGTAGGAGTATCCCCATAGGCTGAAGAGGAGGCCGCATAGATCACCCGTCTCACCCCTGCGTCTCTTGCCGCAATGAGAAGATTTAAGGTCCCCCCCGTATTCACAGAATGGGAGGTCAGGGGATCCTCAACCGAACGCTGGACCGATGGAAGGGCCGCCTGATGAAAAACATATTCGATCCCCTCCACGGCCTTCTCGCAGGTGATCAGGTCACAGATGTCCCCTTCGATCATCTCAAGGAAGGGATAAGCCTCCTCAAAGACCAAATTCTCCCTCTTCCCCGTCGATAAATTATCGAGCACGCGAACCCGATGACCCGCCTTGAGCAATGCCTCCGTCAGATTCGACCCAATAAACCCCGCTCCTCCGGTCACCAATACCTTCGCCATCCCTTGTTCCTTTCTGGTTTATTCTTTCTCGAATCATTTCATTTTACAACATCTTATTCAAATCCTCTTCAACGAATCAAGCCTAAAAAGAAATCTCTCTTAATGCCTCACTCTTCCATGGATTCTCTCCGAGATCCGGTGGGGATTCTGGAGAAAATCTTATAGCGGATACCTCAACTTGTTGGCAAACTAAAAGGATGATCCCGTATATCAAGGGTGATTCTACAAATGGACAATGTTACCCTTACCCTTAAAAATATGAACCATCCGCTTGATAAGATTTTCGGAGGAATTCCTGCCGGATCTCGGAGCTCCCCGACGCTTCAGCGAGGCATTACGATCCTTCCCTTTGACCTTTGCTCTTTTATCTACCTTTTCGGCTGTAAAGGGCAAAATAGAAAAAATAACGCTCCATCTCCTGTAATTGAGAGTGATATTCCTCCCCGCCCAGAACCGCGTCACAAAAAACCTCATGTAACCGGGTAATTTCTTTTAGCCGATGACGCCACCTTGCATCAGACATCGTCAAATAGAAAAGCTCCAATGCCCTTTCCACGGCAGACCAGAAGAGTTTCTCATCTCTCCCCTGCCATCGAACGGCCCTGCCGATCTCGCTTCCGATATTCGCGAATTGCTCCGCCAAGGAAAGTTTCTGCCATCTACCGTTAGATAACTCTTTGTGTTGGAAATCCATTTCAGGTCTTGATGAACCTTTCTACAATTTCCTTGACCCTCTTTTGAATCTGAGGGATCTCTATTCCCCTCGACCGATTACCCTGTGACGGCTTTAAATTAATGACAGAATCAAACTCAATAAATTCCTCATCTTTCTTTTGTGGATAGAGATTAATTCCCCAGAGATGTTCCTGCTTCGAACCTGAACTTAAAAGAATGGCTTCTTCATCGGCGTGCAACTCTCCCCCAACAGCCATAATTTCCTTTTCGATATCCACCACTCCCTTCACCATATCCCCAAAGCCCTCTTCTCCTATCCTTATTAATTCTTTTATATCAATATTTTTTTCAACTATTTTTGCTTTCATCCTTTATTTCCTTTTTTATCCATCAATTTCGCAGCCTTTTTCAAGAAGAAATTCTGCAAGATTATTTCCAGCTGGCCCCGTAACACCTATCATTTGTGGCATTCACCCTTCTGATAGATTTTCAAAAAAATTTGCAGTCTTTGGAAGGCAGGGAGAAATATTTCCCTTCGAGATGTAAAAGGGAGTTCTTCCTATCTTGCATATGGGGACGGAAAGACTAAGAGAATGAACGGCTTTCAGTGTTGTAGCGCTCTTGCCAAAACCATCGATACCGATGATGGAAATACGAACAGGCTCCATCTAAATAACCCTTTTATAAACAATGACCCCATCCATCCCCTTGCCTTCAAACCGATGGAGTTCAATAAAATCTCTTTTGATCATCTCAGCCACCTCAGGATCATGGATGGTTTCTCTCTCCCGAATGACTAAATAGAGAATATTACGCTCCCTCATCAAACCCATCACCTTTTCTATCCTCTCTTTATCTAAAACGATACGCTCAAAGCTTCCATCCGCATAGTAGGCCACACGAGGGATCGTTGTAAATAATATTTGCCCCTTCCCGATCTGATTCTTTATCCAATTCCCTGCCCATTTTTCGGGTAAACGTTCGTATCGTTGAGGCTTTAGGGTCTTTGGAAGGATTACGGAAAATATCAGGACGAATAGTATGGTCCAGACAATCATAGACTCTTTTTTCGACCACACCTTCAAAAATAAACGAGAGGAGACAATCTTGTTACAAACCCAATGATGGATAACGACAAAACCCTCTCCGACCCAATAAATCGAAAATAGCACCAACGGCAAGACATGTCTTCCGCTAAAATAAACTGCTGGATTCGTCCCTCTCTCGCCCCATTCCGTGATATTGAGAACGAGCAGGAATAAAACCACATAATGAAGTATACAAAATAAGAGAAGAAAACCCTCGCCCCCCTTGAAAAGGGAAGACCTCCTTTTCCACAAACCGACAACCAGTAGGAAGATATACAGGGAATGGTATCTTGAGAAAATCTCAGCGTTTAATTTCTGAAGGGTGAAGAGGACTCTATCGATCAATGAAATTTCGCCTGCCGAGCCTGACAAACCCAGAAACCAGGCAATGGTCTTCGCTCTGCTCAGCGTCCAAACGCCCGTCGTCTCCCTTAAATGGAGGAGGTAGGGAAGGAAAAAGAGGAATGATGATAAGACCAGAAGAAAAATGACTTTCCATCTATCCCCCGGTGTATTAAATCTTTTAAAGAAGAGTATGTAAAGGAAAACAACAATAAGGATTCCTACCCCATCAGGCCTCACAAGATAAGCGAGGACCGAAAGGAGTGGAATAAACAGATAGGGATACCGCCTCTCGCCTTGGATCGTCCTCCACGCAAACCAGAGACCGCCCGCAAGAAAGAAGAGGTAGGTGGCCTCTTTGAGCACATCTGCCGAAAATCTACGGATATAAGGGTGAATGGCCAAGAAAAGGGTGGACAGAAAAGCGATCTTTTGGTCAAATATTCTTTTCCCAAGGAAATAAACCGGAAAGATCAATAATATTCCGAATAAGGTGGAAATGAGTTTTCCCGCCAGCTCAAAATCACCGATCCATGTATAAACAAAGGCGATGATAAAAGAATAAAAAGGTTGCTGGTTATGGCTGAGCGCTTTCCCGTAAAGGCCCGATACAAAGTCCTTCGCAATCGGTATATATTGGAAAGCGCCGTCCAGGGAAACGACATAGGTTCGAAAAAAGAGATAGATGCTTAAGAGGAGGGACGCCAGGAGGAGTATTGCCAGATCAACTCTTTCTCTCTTGATCATAAAAATATTTATTTCCAATTGCCCATTCGCCACTAATGAGCTGATTTATTAAAGAACCCTTTCCAAAGGGTCATGAGCAGGATTTTGAGATCAAAACCAATAGACCAATTCTGAATATAGTAGAGGTCGTACTCGATTCGTTTCTCCAGGGAGGTATTTCCTCGCAATCCATTCACCTGGGCCCATCCGGTGATTCCGGCCTTGATCTTGTGCCGGAGCATGTAAAAAGGAACTTTGATTTTAAATTCTTCAACAAAAAAAGGCCGTTCCGGTCTTGGCCCTACCAGGCTCATCTCTCCTTGAATCACATTGATGAGTTGGGGAAGCTCATCCAAACTGGTTTTTCTTAAAAAAGCACCCATTTTGGTTCTTCTTGGATCGTTTTCTTTTACCCAGACAGGACCTGTTTCTTTCTCCGCATCGACTCTCATCGTCCTGAATTTCAGCATTTCAAAGGTGTGGCCATCCATGCCCACGCGTTCCTGCCTGTAAAGAACAGGCCCTTTTGAGGTCAATTTGATCAATAGAGCAATGAGAGCCATTAAGGGCGATGCCATCGCCAGAATCAGGCTTCCGAACCCCAGATCAAAAGCCCTTTTAAAAACACTGTTCCATCCGTAGAGAGGTGAACTCTGAAGGCTCACGATCGGGAGGCCGTCCAATTCGTCCACCCCCCCTCTTAATCCAAGAAACTCATAGGCTCCCGGGATGACTTTTATATCGGCCGAATGGCCACGAAGTTCATTGATGATGTCTCCGAGATGATCGTACTCATAAATGGGAAGGGCGATAAAAAAGATGTCTGGCTTCTTTTCTTTCAGAATATGTTCGAGGTCTCTGTAGGCGCCCAGGACAGGAATATTACTAACCCTCTGCCCCACCTCCTCTTGATTTCTTGTTAAATACCCGATGACCTGAATTCCCATCTCCGGGTGAAGCTCGACCTTTTCCAGAATCTTTTTTCCAAGAAGTCCGGTCCCTGCAATGAGGGCGTATCGCTGGTTGTATCCACGCTTTCGAAGAATCTTCAAGGTTTTTCTGTAAAGAATCCTTATGATCATAAGTCCGAAAAGCGCGATCGCCCAGAAGTACAGGAAGGCCAGGCGGGAAAACTCAAATCTTCTCAAGAGATAAATGATCCCGATTAAAATGATCAAAGCGAAGCTTAGACTTTTCACTATATCGAACGTCTCATGTAAAAGATGGCTGATTCTTCTGGGTCGATAGAGATGAATCTTTTTCGAAACCCATCCCCATATCAGACAGAGGGGAAGAACGAACTCAAGGTAGGTGGAAAGAGGAGGGGTTCCCAATATTGGAGGCGAGATCAGGTTTGTATAAAATCTTAAATAATAAGAAAGAACCCAGGCCAACGAAAGGGCAACCAGGTCCGAGATAAAAAAAAGAGATTTGAAAAATTGAGCATGTTTTTTTAACATGACGACCCCATCTTTCTCAAAAGGTTCTCTTTAATCTTTTCCTTAAAAATATCCCGGTCCCATTGAAGGACATGGTTTCTGATGGTAACAGGATCGAAGTCCCTTTCGAGTCGGGTAAACCTTTCCACCCCATCGATCAGTGAATCAACAGTGGGTTCATGGAAAAATAGACCGGTTGGATCCCGTCCCTCCTCTGGGGAATGTGGAATCATTGTTTCCAACACCCCTCCCCGGCCATAAGCAATCACGGGTCTTCCGGAGGCCATTGCCTCTAAAGGAACGATCCCGAAATCCTCCTCGCCTGGGAAGATCAGGGCTCTGCATTTCGAATAACAATCCTCCACAACCGGATCGGGTTGCCATCCTAAAAATTCGATGTTCGACTTTGCGATGGACTTCAGCCTTTTTCCTTCCTGTCCCGTTCCAATGATTTTTAAAGAATACCCCAAACGATTAAACGCTTCAATGGCCAGATGGATCCCCTTATAAGGGGCAAAGGAGGAGACGATGAGGAAAAAATCCTTTTGTCCTTCCCGGAGGCGAAACCGGTTGGTCTCCACCGGAGGGTGGATGATCTCTGCTTCCCTGCGATAATATTTTTTAACCCGATTCTTCACATGGTTTGAGATACAGAGAAAATAGTCGACCCTCCCGCTTGAGGTCACATCCCACATTCTTAAATAATGAATGAAAAAGGGGATGATTCCGCTTCTGCTTTCCCCGAAATACTCACCGTACATATCCCACGCATATCGCATCGGAGTAAGAGTGTAAGAGATGTGGAGTCCATCCGGCGGCGGAATAACGCCTTTGGCCACGCAATGGCTGCAGCTCAGAATGAGGTCGTATCCTTTCAGGTTGAAACGCTCCACCGCCATTGGAAAGAGGGGGAGGTATCTCCTGTAACTCTTCTTTGTAAAAGGGAGGCGTTGGATAAAGGAGGTCTTGATGGACATCTTTCCGATAGCGGGTGAAACCGATCCGGGAATATGCAAAAGGGTATAGAGATCGGCCTCGGGAAAAAGCTCGCAGAAGATTTCAAGGCATCGCTCCCCTCCCCTCATGCCGGTGAGCCAGTCATGGATGATGGCCACTCTCATAGGTCCGCAACCTACCTTTTAAATAGCTTCAAATCGTTTTCGACCATCTCTTGAACAAGATCGACCAATCGGTACCGGAAATTCCATCCCAGCTTTGACATGGCTTTGGATGGATCGGCCACGAGATTATAAATTTCAGCGGGTCTGTGGAACTTCTCGTCCGTGACCACAAATTCCCTGTAATCCAATCCCAAATAATCAAAAGCGATCTCCACAACCTCCCTGACCGAATGGCTCTCACCGGTCCCGATCACGTAATCCTCGGGCGAATCGGCCTGGAGCATCATCCACATGGCTTTGACATAATCCTTCGCATGGCCCCAGTCCCTTCGGGCATCGAGATTTCCCAATCTCAGCTCCCGGATCAAACCCAACTTGATCTTTGCCGCATGGGAAGAAATTTTTCGCGTCACAAATTCAAAGCCCCGCCGGGGAGATTCATGATTGAAGAGGATGCCGTTGACGGCAAAAAGACCGTAGGCCTCCCGGTAATTCCTCCCCAGATGGTATCCGGTCAGCTTTGAAATGCCATATGAGGATCTCGGCCTGAAGGGGGTCGTCTCATTCTGGGGGGGAGGAGAGTTTCCAAACATCTCGCTCGAGGCGGCAAAATAGAACCGGCAGGAGGGTGCGATCTGTTTGATCGCTGAAAGGATGTGATGGCTCCCGTTGATATTCGTCATCAGCGTGGAAAACTCATCCTCAAAGGAGTAAGCCACAAAACTCTGTGCGGCGAGATGGTAACACTCATCGGGCATCACCTCCCTCGCCACATTGAAAATGCTCGGAAAACTCTCCACCGATCCTGGATGGATAACCATTCTGCCCAGGAGATGCATTATCCTCGACATCCGATGTTCCGGATCCTCAATGGCTGAGCGTCTGATGATCCCATGCACCTCGTATCCCTTCTCAAGAAGAAGCTCCGCCAGATAACTCCCATCCTGCCCTGTAATGCCGGTAATCAACGCTTTTTTCACTTTGAGTTCCGATATAAAAGATGGAGTTGGATGCCGTCTCGGCCTTTAAGCGTCTAAGACATCACGGATGATCCGAAGATATTGCCTAGCGGATTCTTCCCAGCTAAAGGCTTTTGCTCGCTGGAAGCCCCTCTGAATTAAATCCTGTCTCAGGGTCTTCTGATCGAGCAGGGTCTTCATGGCTTCCGTAATGCTCTCGATCTGATAAGGATCGACATAACAAGCTGCATCGCCGCATACTTCAGGGAGGCTCGATGTATTCGAAACGACCACAGGGCAACCGCACGCCATCGCCTCAACAGGCGGAAGTCCGAACCCTTCATAGAAAGAAGGATAGACGAGCATCAACGCCCTTTTATAAAGCCTCAACAGTTCATCGTCGGCGACATGCCCTTTAAAAATAATGTTTGCATTATGGCTTATTTTTTCTGAAATCTCCATAGACCTGAAGGACGGGTGCCAGGAGCCGGCGATGATCAGTTTTAAGCCTTTTGCCTTCAGCCGGGTAAAGGCTTCGATCAAACTTTGAATATTCTTTCTCGGATTAAAGGAACAGACAGAGAGGATGAAATCCTCTTTTTCCAAAAGGTTCTCCCCACCCGTAAAAGACTGACTGGGAGCATTGTATACAACGGCCACCTTTTCTTCAGGAACGCCGAGGAGACGGATGATCTCCTTTTTTGAAAACTCACTGACGGTTACTATCTTCAGGGAATGTCGGGCGATTCGAGGCGTCAAAAACCTGTAAAGATAAAAATACCTCCTTGAAAACCACTCGGGGTGTCTCAGGAAAGACAGATCATGGATGGTTACAATTTTTCTTGGATAGAAGGAAGGGGCGGAGTTGGTGAGATTGACCAGCAGGGGGTTGTTTCTCGCTCTCAGGTATCTGGGTAACTCAGCCTGTTCCCACAAATGACCGGTTAACCTGCCGTAAACAATTGGCTCGATCTGACCGGTCTCTTTTGGACCGATCTTCTTATATCCTGGCGAAACAAACACCGCCTCCGGGATCTGTTTTTGAATTTCTTGGGAGATTTCAATGGCGAATCGCTGGACTCCTGTTCTCGGCTGAGTCAAAAACCTCGAATTGACGACGAATTCCATGCCTCCCTCAGGTTTTCATATAATACCCCGGCCTTCTTTTCCCAGCTGTAATCATATAATTTTTCAAAAGAGATGTCTACTCTCCCTTTTTCTTTTTTCCATCCCCTATAAAGCCTCTCTATGGCCTGTTTTATTTCGTCAGGATGATCCGGGGTTGCAATCCCCATCTTTAAATCCTTTATGAGATCACCGGTCTTATCTAAGGTGTTATTTGTAATACATAGAATAGGTCTCCTCGATCCCAGATACTCATAAATTTTCCCCGGTATCTGAACGCCGTTCCGGTTCGAAAGATGAATCAACACATCGCTTTCCCTTTCGAGATGGAGTACCTTAAAATGGTCCATATAGCCAAGGAACTCACATTTCTCTCCGATGGCCTCGAAATCCTTTAAAAATCCTTCATTTCTCCCGATCAGCAAAAACCGGTAATCAAATTCCAGTTTCGAAAGGGCTTGAATCAGGTTAGAAGGGTTTCGGAAATCCCTGTAGAAGGTCCCGGCATAAGTCATGGTAAATATTTTGTTGCGGCTTTCCACATGCTTCCCTTCTCGTGACAACCCATAACTGAATCCCTGCGCAATGAGAACAATCTTTTTATCCCTGATAAAAGGATACTTCCTGTCTAAATGGTGGACCACCTGTGGATGGGTAAAGATCAACATGTCCGCCTTTTCATAGATCGATTTCTCAAAGCGGTTCTCAAAAAATAGTTTATGCCTGGGGGTATAAAGGGCGACATACGGATCTCCGAAATCGGCTATCCACTTTATTTTCGGGTGCTTCACCTTCAAATAAAGACCGAGAAGGCTGTCCACCCAGGGCTCATGGGAAGTAAGGATATAATGATATTTTTTAAGTTCGATATATTTTGCGATATATCGTAAAACCAGGGGAAACCATTCGGTCCTTATATCTCCGGGCAAGACGTGGCCGCCCAGTTTCCTGGCCCCCCAGTATAAGGATTTCAATATCTTGAACCTTGCCGATCTCCTTATCTTCTCATTGCCGTTGGCTTCAACTCCCATATCCCACTTCGCTCTAAGGGCGATATATTCCACTGGACCTGGAAATATCCTGAAAATCCGGATATTCTTGTGAAACGGCCATGCTTGCTTTTCAGGATGCTGGACAGTGAGAACATCGATTTCCATGCCCAGCTCGGAAAGGGCATTGGATAAATAGTACCATCTCAGGGATTGGGGATCTTGCAAGGGGGGGAAAGAATAGGCAATCAAGAGAATTTTCATTTAAGAGACCTTTGAAAGGATTTGAAGAATTCTTCCGGAGGCATTCCCATCCCCGTAAGGGTTGACTGCCCGTGCCATACGATCATAGGCCTCTTGATGAGTGAGGAGCTCAAGGGCATGTTGAATAATCTCTTCCCTGGAGGTTCCAACCACTCTCGCGGTGCCCGCATCAATTCCCTCCGTCCTTTCTGTAACGTCCCTTATAACGAGCACAGGCTTGCCGAGAGAGGGGGCTTCTTCCTGAACACCGCCTGAATCCGTCAGGATGAGGTAACTCTGATTCATCAACCACACAAAAGAGGGATAGTCCAGGGGCTCGATCAGGTGAATGTTGTAAAGTCCTCTCAAAATTTTTAGAACGGGTCTCCTAACATTCGGGTTCAGATGGACCGGATAAACAACCTCCACTTGATTCGTTTCGGCAATCGCTTTAATGGCCCGGCAGATGTTCTCAAAAGGTTTTCCGAAACTCTCCCGCCTGTGGCCTGTAACCAGGATGATCTTTTTATTAAAATCGATGGAATGAAAGGTTTTGAAATCCTCCGCATTTTTATTTAACACTTTGGTTAAACAGAGGAAAAGGGCATCGATGCTTGTATTTCCTACAACGAAAATCTTCTCTTCCGGCACCCCTTCCCTTAAAAGATTTTCCTTCGCTTTAAGGGTGGGAGCAAAATGGAGATCGGATAAATGGGTGGTCAGCACACGGTTCATCTCTTCAGGGAAAGGGGCATCCTTGTTAAAACTCCGGAGGCCGGCTTCGATATGGGCCACCTTGACCCGTTCGTAAAAAGCAGCCAGAGCGCCTACAAACGTGGTGGTCGTGTCTCCCTGAACGAGGAGCCAGTCAGGTCTGTAATCGGAAATCACCTTTTTAATGCCTTCTAAAGCTGTTAGGGTGATGTCGAACAGGTTCTGATCAGGTTTCATGATATTCAGATCAAAATCAGGCTTGATCTCGAAAAAACGAAGCACCTGATCGAGCATCTCCCTGTGCTGTGCTGTTACACAGACCTTTATATCAAATTCTCCGGAGGCCGTCAGGAACTCCCTTATTAAAGGGGCCATCTTGATCGCCTCGGGCCGTGTCCCAAAAAGAAAAAGAATTTTCATCAAACCAGAAGAAGATGATAGTGATTTTCCATCAGACAATAAACGTGGATGACCGCTCCATAGCGATGGTGGGCTGATTCAAGATAAGAAAGAAATTTCTCCCTATCCCTCGTGTTCCGAAAAACCACCTTTCTCTCGTTCCCGCGGGATGTCACATGGTAAAATGCCCCCGGAAACTCAACCCTTAGCGGCCTTGCCAAGTCAGGCTCCCCTATACTCGTTTTTCACCGATTTATCATACAACCCAAATAATGTCAATTGTTGAGACCTGACCCTTTTTATTTCTATTCGAGCTGTTTCAGGTGATAGCATCTGTTTTCAATGCAACAACGGGGTAAAGAAAAATCTGTGGAATCATTTTTTGTAATCCCTGCCTGCGCCTGCCTGCGGTAGACAGGGCAGGCAGGGGTGTAATCAGAGAGCGAAAAACAGTTTTTTCAGCGCTCTCCAGAACCTCTTTATGCAAGAGGAAAGAATGTTCTGAAAGAAAGGGATTCCACTTGGGTTTCTCTCTACTCCATTCCCAGAAAGGCCCTCGAAAGGAAGGCGGCCATCTGGGCTCTGGTCACTAAATCATAGGGACCATACCTCCCATCGCCATATCCAGTTGTTATCGCTAATTCATAAAGTCTTTTAATATATCTGCATGACCACATATCAGAGGTAACGTCTGTAAATAGTGACCCAGAATCACAATAATTCAGGGGAGGTTCTCCTTCTACAGCCCTGACGATAAAGGCCGCCATCTGTTCCCGAGGCACCGGATCATTGGGCCCATAGGTCCCATCCCGATACCCCGTGGTAATCTCCAACTCCTTCAGCCTCTTGATATACCTGCAGGACCACATATCAGGGGTCACATCGGGGAATGGGTCACCCGTATCACAATAGTTCAACGGTGGCTCCCCTTCGACAGCCCTGATGATAAAGGCTGCCATCTGCTCTCTATCTACATTGTCCTCAGGACAGTATTTCCTCTCATTCTCGGGTGTATTTGGATCATCCTGAGCGCATCCTGTGGTTATCTCGGCATTGTAAATGGCAATGATATAATCGTAAGCCCAATGACCAGTTGGAACATCTGAAAATATATCAGAAATTGTAATGGTAACATCCCATTTCCAACTTTCCTTTAACACTTCCATGGGATCGTTTCGCACCATTGAGGTTGGGTCGGTGACCAAGACCTCAACAGTATGAATTCCAATAGTCAAATTGGAAGAGTTTAAAGTAAAATTATTGCCAGACCCTACGGTTTGGCCATCGACTTTCCAAGAGATGTTTTGGTTATGGGTATTGGGTTGAGGCACATTTACCCTGAAGGTTTGGTTTTGGCCTTTAGGGAGGGTTACATTAGATGCGATTGGCTCAATTGTATCAATTGGTGCCACCCAATTATAGAATCGTTTAACGAGTTGCTCGGAGTTAATCTGCTCAAATGGAAAATTTAAACTCCGCATTTTCGAATTATAAGTAGGTCTATACAACCCACTGGGACAGTATCGAGCACCTTCATAGAGCCCAGGAACGCCTGCCGTGGTACTGGTTGTTGGAATGGGCGTAGTAAGTTCGATCCAGCCCGTAGGCGGGCCTCCTCCTACATTCCATTTGATAAGATTACGATTTGTCTCTCTGGTTACGTTTGGTCCAGAAGGTTCAAACGCATTGTTACATGGCGGCGGGCTATAATCATATTCGTCTCCCAAAAGCCCGAGGCTGTGCCCTAATTCGTGCAATATGATTTCCACCGCATCTTGGTGAATTGATGTTACTGCAACTGCACCTCCGGATCCTCCGTATTCGGTGTCGTTCACAATTACTAAAATAACATCGCGACTGTCCGCTGGAACACTATTAGATACTACGGTATTGACCTTAGAGGTGTTAACACAGATCAGACGCTGAATCGAATAACAGTAATAGGTGGCGTCGAGAGCAGTGTCCCTATAAACCGGAGGATTTCGTTCCGGATGGTCAGCCCCGGATTCGTTGCTGGTAACGTCCACTCGGTGGACGTTAAAGAAGCGCTGGTACTCCCTGAATGGTTCCTGTGTAAAGAGGCCTTGAACGAAAGTTTCAACATCAGTGGCGTATTTGCCGAGCTCGCTGGCAGTATATCCATCTCCCAAGATGACAAGGTCCAAACGGTTAGAAGGATCACCATTGTTCCTAATGGTAGTCACCGGTTCACCCCACACCCCTGAAGAGATGCAGGTTAAGAGAAGCGTGAGGCAAGCAATCTCTATCCATTTTCTGCTATTGTCAAGAAGAGATGCGAATCTCATAATCCCTCAAGGTAGGGGAATCGTCCCAAGCAGGTCTAAGATAAATGCAGTTCCTGTCCAATGTGGGTGGTACAGTCGAAGCTCTTTTACCGACGGATCGTTTGGAAGAGTAATCAATAATTCTGTCTCCGCGTGGTGCAACACCTCGCCTCTCAGCTCCCCTGTTGGGCCAGGGAACTCAGCACGGAGAATGCGAGGATCGGGGATAATTTGCCAATCAATCTCCTTTCCCTGTGTGTCTAAGGCTATAACGACGATTTGGTCGGAAGAAAGCTCTGGATTTCTCTGGCGAGGAAGTAACCCTGGAGCTGACCGGCGTTCGAGAAGTGTGAAGATGTTAGAAGGTTGTTCTTTCCCAATTTCCACTTGAGGCGCTGGTGCCGCGATATATGCATTCCATTTGACTCTGACCTCTTGGACCGTCTGAGCCAATACCATCGTGGCCATGGCCCCAGTGGCCAAGATCACCAAAATAATTACAATCCAATATTTCCTATAATTTTTTCCTCTGTCTCGCATCCAACGGCCTGAACTTCTTAACATCTTTTTACCCTTATTGAAATTGATCAATTATAACAGTTAGAAAATTAGTTGCTCACTCATTCATTTAATATTACTAAAGTCTTGCACTTTTTAGTACGTGCATAAAAAAGGCTGTTATTCTAAAATAGGCTAAAGAAAGCGCGACCTTACCTTAGCCCGGAAAGGAGAACAGCCAATGAGAATCCAAAATGCCAGACAAGAGATTCGGAACACATTATCCTTTTTCTCCGAAAGTTTTTCAAGACCTTCTTTTAAAATCTTCTCCTGCTTTATCATCGGTTTCATCCAGTTGGGAAAAGAAGTCCACACCTCTTCCATGGTTCAGTCCCTTGCTCATTCGTTTTTACACCGATCGCTCTCGAGCTTTACTCGATTCCTGGGGCAAAACCTTTGGGCGATGGAAGAGCTCACCCAGAGCGCCCTTGATCAATTCTTTCAGACATTGCGGATCCGTGTCCGGGATGTCGTCTTTCTTATCGTGGATGATACGCTTGTTCAAAAGACTGGCAAGAAAATCCCTGGCTGTGGTTGGCATAAGGATCATGCCCAAAACATGGCCAATGTCTTTGGCCACCAATGGGTCCTTTCGGCCTTGCTCCACAAAGATTTTCTTTTGCCCTTGTGGGCCAAACTCTATCACCCGAAAGGAGTGCGGGGGGGCGGCCCCTTTGAGACCAAAATCGCCTTGGCTCAAAAGATCATCCGAGCCCTTGTGTTGCCGATCCCTTGTAAACTCTATGTGTTGGCCGATAGCTGGTACTGGGCCAAAACCCTGGCTAATGCCTGTCGAAGGTGTGGCTACCATATGATTTCGCAACTCAAATCCAATTCGGTCCTCTGGATTGATGAGAAAAAGACCAGCGTCAAAAGCCTGTTGAATCTGACTTCTTCCTATCGAGAGGTTTCCCTGTTCGTGTATGGAAGGACCAAAACGCTTCGCATCGCAAGGTTCATGGGAGACATTAAGGGCCTGGGGAAAGTGGCCGTCGTGGTGGTGAAAGAGAAACGTAAGAAGCCGACTTATCTTGTCTGTACCAATATTCATTTGGCTGCCATCGATATCATCAAATACTACGCCAAACGCTGGAAGATCGAACAGATGATCAAAGATCTCAAACAACGGTTAGGGTTCGGAGATTATCAAGTTCGTGATCTTCAAGCCATCGAGCGTCATGTGGCGTTGGTCCTGTTGAGTTATTTTGTTTTAATCCTTCTCAAGATCCTTCAATGGTTAAAGGATAAAAAGAGGTGTCTCGATCTATCCATTCGGCGACTGGCCTTCCAGGTACGCAATAACATTTTACTTGAGAATATCAGCGTCACTCTAAACGCCATGAGAATCCGATTTAAACAAAGTATTCTCGATACTTACCTTGGACAATTATGGGCTTAAAAAAATGCAAGACTTTAG
>VGSS01000020.1 GCA_016874935.1 Deltaproteobacteria bacterium
TGATCGCCTCTTTCTCATCGCTCCTCATCCGTCCGTGCAGAAGTCCGATCCGGAAAGCCGGAAAAACATCCTTCTGCAAATGTTCCGCCATCCGGGTCGCATCTCTGAGGTCCAGCTTCTCAGACTCCTCCACCAAGGGATAGACAACGAAGACCTGCCGGCCTTTCTTCACCTCCTCTTCAACGATCCGGTAGATCCTATTTCTCCCAGATTCGGGAAAGACCTTTGTCTCCACAGGCATCCTTCCCGGAGGCATTTCGTCAATCAGCGAGATGTCCAGATCTCCGTAAAGGGTCATGGCCAGAGTTCGGGGAATGGGAGTGGCGGTCATCACCAGGACATCAGGGTTCTCCCCCTTCTTCTTCAATAATCCTCTCTGAACCACACCGAACTTATGTTGTTCATCGATGATGGCCAGGCCCAGGCGATGGAACTCGACCTGTTCCTGAATCACCGCATGGGTTCCGATCACGATCTGAACTTCTCCCTCCCGGATGCGGCTGTAGATCCCTTCTCTCTCTGATCCTTTGATGTTGCTCGTCAGCAGGGCTACCCGGAAACCCAGGGGTTCCACCCAGCGGTGGATCGTTAGATAATGCTGTTCAGCCAGCACCTCGGTGGGCGCCATGATGGCAGCCTGATAGCCGCACTCCACCACTCTCAGGCTGGCTAAAAGGGCCACGATCGTCTTTCCGCTTCCCACATCCCCCTGGATCAAACGGTTCATGGGGTGAGGCTTTCCCATATCCTCCACAATTTCGGATAAGGCTTGTTCCTGGGCACGCGTTAATTGAAAGGACAGTTGATTGAGTAATCTTTTTGAAAGAGTGCCTTCGGTTTTAAAAGAAATGCCTGTTTCAAGGGCCACCCCTCTCTTCTTCAAAGCAAGCCCTAACTCCAAGAAAAAGAATTCATCGAAGATGATCCTCCGGTGCCCGTCGGAACGTTGGAGATTGAGCTTTTCGATCGATTCTCCATCAGGCGGGAAATGGACTCTCCGAAAGGCCTCGGAAAAATCGATGAGATCCTGCCGTTCCACGATCTCCTCAGGGATGGGGCTTGTCAGTTCATCAGAATATCCATCCACAATGCTCTTCAACAAACGGCGCAACGTCCTCTGATAGAGGCCTTCCGTTTCGGAATAGATGGGAACGATCCGTTTGAAGTTGAGGTAATCCTCTTCGATATCGCCTTCCACGATCTCCACATCAGGATGATGGATCTCCTTCTGGTAATTGAACCGCCTCACCTCGCCGGAGAAGATCAATCTTCGTCCTTTTTTAAATCGCTCCTTAAGATATTGTTCGTTTCCATGAAACCACTTCAGCGTGATCATCCCGCTTCCATCGCCCACCAATACTTCAAAAACCTTTTTTTTCCTATTCTGGAAGAAAGCCGTTCCCGAAAGCATGATCTCACCGAAACCTGTCTCTTTTCCTCCTGCTCTGAGTTCTGAGATCTTCTTCAAATGCCTCCGGTCTTCATAGGCTCGTGGAAGGAAGTAGAGGCCGTCCTCAACCGTCCGTATGCCCTTCTTCTCAAAGAGCCTGGCCAGCTTCGGCCCCACTCCTTTGACGTACTGAATAGGAGTGAGAAGGCGGTTCTTAAAGTGAGAAGTTGATAGTCTTTCCATCTACCTTTTCTGCCCTAAGATTTCAAATTGATCCTTGTGAAATCCGAAGCACGAAATCCGAATTTCGTATTTGTTAATTCTCAGGCATCGTTCCCCTTAACCCTTTGTCTCCCAGTCATCAAGAACTACCTTAATATATTTCTTCTTACAGGAAGGGCACACGATCATATTCTCCCCCGCCTTTAATCTGATTTTCTCATAAGAAACCTCTTGATCACAATAAGGACATCGATAAGGAAACTCCTGAACCACCAATTCTTCCAATCGTTTTTTCATAAAATCATTCTTGATGATCTCGTAAAAAGTCGTCATTCCTGTGAAAACGCCTGCCTGCCGGTAGGCAGGGGAATCCAGGGAATTCTAACCACCTGAAAATATCCCGCTAAGAGCGGGACTTGCGCAGGAATGACAAAATTTTCTTTTTTCAGACTTTTTACGAGACCATCATTCTACCCTAATTGGTAACGACTTATTCTTCTGCCCACTGATCACTCTGTTCTGCTTTCTGCTTCCTATCTTCTGTCTTCCCTCTTCCCTCGCTCCCTATCGTTCCCAAAGGACTATACTAAAAGTTAACTGAATAATCAAAAGGTTTTTGACATCCGGGATAAAATTTGACATAATTTTCTAATGATATGGATTAGAAAATTAGGCGGGATTACGTTTTATGGTTTGCGGGGAATGGGGCGGATGGGCCTTTTCCTTGCTCAAACCCTCTTCTGCGCTGCCACTCCTCCCTTAAAATTTTCCTGGATCATCAAACAGGTCTGGTTCATCGGATTTCAATCCACCCTGGTCATTCTCCTGACCGGAGCCTTTTCTGGAATGGTTCTCGGCCTTCAGGGGTTCTATACCCTTAACCGATTCGGCTCCACTGCACTCCTTGGCCCCATGGTCGCCCTCTCCCTCATCAAGGAACTGGGGCCTGTTCTCACCGCCCTCATGGTTACGGGAAGGGCCGGCTCGGCCATGACGGCCGAAATCGGGATCATGCGGACCAGCGAGCAGATCGATGCCCTGGAGTTGATGGGGCTTAACCCTTTTCGATATCTCATCGTTCCCAAACTGATCGCAGGAATCATTGCCCTGCCTCTTCTGACCGCCATCTTCGACGTAGTCGGCATCTTCGGCGGATATTTCGTGGGAGGAAAGCTGTTGGGAGTCGGCGAAGGGACCTATTTCGGTGAAATGGCCAACTACGTGAGGATCGAGGATGTCCTGGAGGGAATTTATAAATCTCTCAGCTTCGGCGTCATCATCTCCTGGGTCTGCTGTTATAAGGGGTTTAATTCTGGATTTGGGGCCGAAGGTGTAAGCAAGGCAACCACCCAGGCCGTGGTCCTCTCGTCGGTCCTGGTCCTTTTCTGGGATTACATAATGACTTCTCTTCTCTTCTGAGGCGATAAAATGATACGGATCGAAGAGATCCATAAATCGTTTAATGGATTTCCTGTGCTTAAAGGCGTCTCCTTTGAAGTAAAGAAAGGAGAGATACTCGCCCTGATCGGCGGGAGCGGCAAAGGGAAAAGCGTTATCCTGAAGCATGTGGTCGGATTGATCACACCCGACCAGGGCCATGTCTATATCGACGGCAAGGATATAGGCCATCTGAAGGGAAAGGAACTCGAAGAACTGAGAAGCCGTTTCGGCTTTCTCTTCCAGGGCGGAGCCCTTTTCTCCTCCCTGACTGTCTTTGACAATCTGGCCTTTCCCCTCCGGGAAAAAACAAACCTGAAAGAGGAAGAGATCAGGGATCGGGTTCTTCAAGAGTTGGATCAGGTGGGACTGGCCGGGGCGGAAAATAAGTTTCCGGCCGAGCTCAGCGGAGGGATGCTCAAGCGGACCGCCTTTGCGCGGGCTCTGGTGACCAAACCTGAAATCATCCTTTTCGACGAACCCACCACAGGGTTAGATCCTGTTATTGCCCATACGATCCTCGACCTCGTCAAATCGGTCCATCAGCATCGTGGATTTACCGCGATCATCGTCAGTCATGAGTTGTCGAGACTGTTTCAGATCGCCCAAAAGGTGGCAATGCTCCATGAGGGAGTTATTCTGACGATAGGAACTCCGGATGAATTCCTCTCTTCCGATAACCCTGTCGTCCGGCAGTTCGTCAGCGGAAGTCTGGAGGGACCCATCAAACTCTATTAGGAAGCCATCCTGCGGCAGGGGCAGGAAATAATTCAAAAAAGATTTTTTGAATTTTCCTAAATTCCTGAATTCCTGGTTTCCATATTTTCCTTATAATGAGGGGGGACGAGATGAAAAAATTTGATATTGAATTAGCAGTGGGATTATTTGTGCTCGCAGGAATTCTCTGCCTGGGCTACCTCTCGGTCAAATTGGGAAAGATGGAGATTGTGGGAGGAAAGGGTTATGAGATCTATGCCATTTTCTCCAATAGCGGGGGGGTCAAGGAAGGATCGAATATCGTCATTGCAGGCGTTGAGGTGGGCCGTGTGAAAAGCATTGTCCTTGAGAATTATCAGGCCAGGATCGTTCTGAGCCTGCCCCGTGAGATAAAAATCCATGAAGACGCCATCGCCTCCATCAAGACAAAAGGGTTGGTGGGAGAAAAGTATATCGAGATCACGCCGGGAGGATCTGAAAAAGTTATTGCTCCGGGAGGAAAAATTAGGGAAACTCAGCCTTCTGTCGATCTCGAAGAGCTGATCTCCAAGCTTGTCTTTGAAAAAATCTAACCTTGCCGAAGGGGATATCTATGAACCGAATCGGTCTTGCCAAATGGCTTCTCTCTCTTTCACTCACGTT
Organism: Deltaproteobacteria bacterium; assembly: GCA_016874935.1. Classification (GTDB taxonomy): domain Bacteria; phylum Desulfobacterota; class BSN033; order BSN033; family UBA1163; genus RBG-16-49-23. Next base: position 4,409 of record VGSS01000020.1, read on the forward strand.
CGCAATGCTCGGTATTGCAATTGCCGGAGAACCCCAGGAGCAACTTAAACAAACCACGGACAAGGTGCTATCCGTCCTGAGTGACCCTTCCCTTAAATCCCCGAATAAAACGAAGGAGAGAAAGGGGCTGATCTTAAAAATAGTCGATGAACGTTTCGATTGGGAAGAGATGGCCAGGCGCTCACTTTCAAGACACTGGGCACAGAGGACCTCTGAAGAAAAGAAAGAATTTGTTACCCTCATCAAAGGGCTGCTCGAAAGGGTCTATATGGATAAGGTCGAGGGCTATTCCTGGGATAAGATCATCTATGAGGGAGAGCGTATCGACGGAGATTATGCGACGATAAAGGTCAAAATCTATACCGAAAAAGACCAAACCATTTCTGTAGAATATCGGACCTGGAAAAAAGGAAACCAATGGCTCGTCTATGACTTCTTGATCGAAGGGGTGGGAATGGTCAATAATTACAGGACACAGTTTAACGAGATCATTGCCAAATCCTCCTATCAGGAGCTCATAAAGAGGCTTAAGGCCAAATCAACTCAAAACTGAGCCACCCATTCCTTAATGCGACGGCCACTGCTCATTAGATGAAACGAAATCAGGTGATGAGAACGCTTTTCAAACGATTTCTGTTATCCGCCTTTTGGCTCTTATTATTTTACGGCCTCGCCTCTGGAGAACCTGATCTTCCAATAGGGTCTTCCCTTGACTCCTCTGTCTGTTATCAGCCCCCTGACCTCCCTGTTATAATTGCACAGTTCTCTAAACCATCTTTAAAGGAGGAAGAACTGGAATTGGAGGAAACGCTCGATACCTTAGCCGACCCCCTTGAACCCGTGAACCGAATCTTTTTTCATGTCAATGATAAACTCTATTTCTGGGCCCTTAAACCTTTGGCCTCCGGATATAAGGCAGTGGTCCCTGAAGATTTGAGACTGGGCGTTAAACATTTCTTCTCCAATCTCACGACCCCTGTCCGTCTGGTCAACTGCCTCCTTCAAGCCAATTTTAAAGGCGCTGGAAATGAAACCGTCCGCTTTCTTTTGAATTCCACGCTCGGTCTTGCCGGTTTTCTCGATCCCGCAAAAACAGAGCTGAAGATCGAAAAGAGGGATGAAGATTTCGGTCAGACCCTCGGTTTCTGGGGCATAGGACCGGCATTCTATATTGAGTGGCCGATCCTGGGAGCCTCCAGTTTACGCGACACCTTTGGTTATGCCGGCGACCTTCTCCTTGATCCAAAGACCTACCTCATCAAGTCCGTGTCTCTTGGCCTCGCCATTAGAACCTATGATCAGGTCAACGGAACCTCCTTCAGGATCGGAGAATATGAGGACTTTAAAAGAAATACTCTCGACCCTTATATTGCCAAGAGAGAAGCTTATCACCAGAACCGTAAACACAAGATCAAAAATAGATAGATATTTAATTGGGGGGCTTTTTTCTTTCTGATTATACAGATTCAAAAAAATGATTTCACAGATTTTTTTTTATGAATACATATTTAATCTGTGTAATCGGCTCCTAATCGATGTAATCGGAGATTTCTGTATTTTTTCAGAAATCTCATAAAAACGGTTGACTTTTTTTTCTAAAATGTTTAGCCTTTTTAAGTCCTCTTGAAATACGTCTGATGCAATAAGGAGGCCCTCATGAGTCCTGGAAAACCTGTTTTGCCAAAAAATAATGAGAAAAAAGAGGAGAAAGCTCTTTCTCGAAGAGGGGTACTAGCCATTGAAAAAAGAAAAAATCCAAGGTTCTTTGTCGAACTTCCCCTCGATTACTCGCGCAAAGGGAAAAAAATCGATTTCGGCGGAATCGTTAAGGATGCGAGCGAAGGCGGCATCCTCGTCTATCTCCCCGAAAAAATAGATGTGGGAGAACTGCTCAAAATCGAAATCTATTTTGCAAAGGGTCTTGAACTAAATACCGTCCAAGGAGTGGCTAAAATTGTCTGGGCTGATCTGGCTGCAAGAGAGACCTGGAGAGAACACCGGTATGGGCTGGAATTCCACTCCATGCCAAAAGGGATGATTCAGAAACTGAAAAACCTGCTGAAAGATGTGGGAGAAACTCACAAGTCTTAAGTGGCGGAGTTATCACAGACAACTTCTCCCCTCCACCGGGTTTTTCATATAAATCACTCCGTCCTTTTGCGGTTCCCGCGACATTAAGTTATATTCCATTGGATTTGAAGACCCATGGTTGTCAATAAAGGAATCCGCCAATTCCTTTTTCCATCATTGACCCATTCTTTCCTGATCCGGGCAGGCTGTGTCGCGCTCCTCGCCTATCTCGTCTTTGGGCATCTGTTGATCCCCTTCCGCATCAAAGGGCACAGCATGGAACCCGCCTATCAGAATGGGGAGTTCAATTTCTGCTGGAGGTTTCGACACCTCTTTTCCAAACCCAAAAGAGGCGATGTCGTGGTGATCCGTTTCACAGGGCAGAGGGTGATGCTTCTTAAACGAGTGGTCGCTTTGGAAGGTGAAGTGGTTGAATTTCGAGATGGAAGGCTCTTCATCAATGGAAAAAAGCTGGATGAACCTTACATCCATAAGCCTTACGACTGGAACCTTTCGCCCCGTCAGGTGGAGTCCGATTCGGTCTATGTGGTGGGAGACAACAGGAGCGGCCCTATGCAGAACCATTTTTTCGGGCAGGCATCCCTCTCACGCATCTTGGGAGACCCTCTATGGTGAACCCCGTTCGAAATTCCAGATCTCCATTAAATCCTACTGGATTGGGATCAAAACGTAACCCCGCTTCAGGGCAGCGGTCCATTATTTCTAACAGGCGGAAGGTCAAATATGTCCTGATCGCCCTGATCCTGATTGCGGTTGGGATAGGAGCTTCACTCACTCTTTTCCAAAGCGAAGAGAAGAGGGTGAAAAAGCAGTTTCACCTGCTCTTCGAGGGGGTCTTGAAAGAACCCGGTGAAAACATCTTCACCATGGATCAAAAGATCAAGAAGATTGGCTCCCTTTTCCGCGAATCTTGCGAAATAAATATCCCGGCCTATTCCGTTTCGGGCCGATTGACCCGTGATGAAATAACCGGCTATGCGGCTCGCAGCCGCCTCCATTTTACACAACTCCATTTAAAGTTCTACGATTTTAATATTGCCTTCCCACAAGAGGGCGAGGCTAAGGTCCGGCTGACCGCCCGGCTCACCGGAAAGACAACCGCCGGAGAGATGGTCAATGAAGCCCACGAGCTGGATTGCCTCCTGAAAAAGATAGAGAAGAGATGGCTTTTTGATCGGATCGAAGTGGTTGAAGTTCTAAGAAGATAAGCAGACCGCTTCTTCTTAACCAGGGACAACAAAGGGTTGACAGAACTAATTTTTAATTTATAATCCACGGTCAAATCACCAGAAAGGGGTAAAACATGGACTACAGGGCTTTTGTGGAGGAACAAATTGCGGATATCAAAAAATCGGTGGGAAATTATCCTGCCATCAATGCGCTCAGCGGAGGAGTCGATAGTTCGGTGGTGACCGCTCTCGGCCATAGGGCGATCGGCGATCGGCTCAAAACCGTCTTTATCGACAACGGGCTGATGCGACAGGGCGAATCTGAAAGGGTGGTTGAAATTTTTGCCGATATGGAAATCCCTGTCCGGCTGGTCGACGCAAAGAAAGAATTTCTCAGTGCGCTGAAGTGTTTGACCGACCCGGAAGAGAAGCGAAAGGCCATCACCCGGACTTTCTATTCGACCGTCTTCGGGAAACTGGTTCGGGAGACCGGTGCAAAATACCTCCTTCACGGCACCATTCTCACCGATATCGAAGAGACCGTGGCCGGCATCAAGCGTCAGCACAACATCCTTGCCCAGATCGGCATCGACCCGGAAAAAGAATACGGCTATCAGGTGCTTGAACCCCTCAAGACCTTGCGGAAAGATGGGGTGAGAGAGGTTGCAAAACTATTAGGCCTGCCCCAGGAGATTACCCGGAGGATTCCCTTTCCTGGTCCAGCCCTTGCGACGAGAATCGTGGGAGAAGTGACAGAGGAGCGAATCGCCACCGTCCGTGCGGCCACTGCAATCGTCGAGGAAGAACTTGTGGACTCGGGTGCTTTCCAGTATATGGCAATCCTCTTAAGTGACAGGGCAACTGGAATGGTCAACGGAAACCGTGAATTTGGACAGATCATTGTGGTGCGATGCATCCATAGCCTCGACGCCAGAACGGCGACACCTGTCGAACTTCCCTGGGAAAAACTGACACGGATATGCGAACGGATCACCGCCATCCCGGACGTGAATCGTTGCCTTTACGATCTGACACCGAAACCACCCGCAACCATCGAATACATCTGAAAGGATAGGAATGGAGGGGAAAATGGATGAAAAGGAAAAGCTCTCGCTCGTCATCGACCACTGGATAGAACATAACGAAAGCCATATGGCTGAGTATAGGAAGTGGGCTCAAAAAGCGGAAGAACTGGGATTGGGCGCCGTGAAGACTGAAATCGAAGACGCTGTCGAAAAACTCGCTCAGTGCAATGACAGCCTCCAAAAAGCCCTGAAGGGACTATAAATTGGATATCAGGATATCAGGGTACCGGGAAGCAGGATACCAGGTTATTAATACAAACGCATTAAATAAGATGCTGAAACGAGTTCAGAAGCATGACAAGATAAAGTCTGTCATTCCGAACTTGTTTCGGAATCTCAAATTTAGAAATGATAAATTAATTGAGTTTGTATTAGGAAATCAGGTTCTATCTGATACCCAGATATCCTGATGCCCATAACCTGACATTCTGATTTTCTGATAACCTCTAAGACGTGGCTATCTTTCTCCCTAACCCATAAGCCTCCTTTTTAGCCTTCTCATTCCGTTCGATCTCCCCCTTTCCAGCGGCGGAGGCCTGAACCACAGGGAATAATTTAAGCCCGGAGAACTTGCAGGTTTCCCTGAAACTATGGACAATGGGATCTGCCGTATGGACATTGGGATCGCCGCAGACGGTCATCAGACCGATCCTCTTTCCTTTCATCTTTGGAAGATAGGCTTTATGCCATCTCCAGCTCCCATCAAAGAAAGCGCACCAGCGGTCCAGATAGGCTTTCATCTGGGAGGTCATCGCCCAAAAATAGAGAGGAACGCTGTGGATGACGGCATCCGATTTAAGGATCTTTTGATGAATCTCAAGCATGTCATCCCGGATCACGCAAATCCCTGTCTCATTGCACTTCGTACAATCGAGACACCCTGAGATTTTTTTTCGGCTCAGGATGATCTTCTCCACCTTTGCCCCCATCTCCTTTGCCCCTGCCAGGGCTTGATTCAGAAGAATATCGCTGTTTCCACCCACCCTCGGACTCCCAAGTATTCCCAAAACCTTCATGTTCCTTCTCCCATTACTCTTTTTTACCTGCTTATATATCATTAACTTATCGAAGTCAATTTTTTAATAATGCGGTTGTGTGGTGGTAGTCGAATGATCATTTATGGAAAACCCCTTGACACTCTGTTCTGTATTTAGTACGCTTCATTCAAAGCTCAAGAACCTATGAATAAGGAAACCAGGAACTCAGGAAAACTCATAAATTCTTTTTTTGAATTATTCCCTGCCCTCATGGCTACCTAATAGGTCCATCCGGGGTGAGCGGGTATGAAACGAACGGCAAAGGTGAAGAAAAACAAAAAGGGGAGGCCGAAAAGCCCTCCATTAGCGATCATCGGCTTAGGTGAGCTGTTGGAGAAGGTCAAGGAGATCAAAAAGAGGAAAACGGGTATTTACCACAGGTTGGAAAAGAGGTTACGAAGAAAGATTTAGGTTTAAGCTGAGATTCAGGCTTAATAAGAATGAAAAAAACCAGGAGACAGGAAGGGGCTTCAAAAAACAATATCTCACAGAAGCAGGGAGGGTGTTCCTTCGGCTGGGAGAAATTGATTGAGATGAAGAATAGTAAGATCCAATTTTTTGCCGGCGATGGGTTTAAACGATTGCAAATATTGGACATCGATGTGAAGACAAAAAATATCCATATGATCTGTGAGTTAGGGAAGAAGACCTGGCCTTTAAATTTCAGCAAGTTAGAGGAATTACATGATATGATTCACGACGGAAAGATAAAACTGATCCCCTATGAGATCGATCGACTGATGCCCACCTGGGGAAACTTCATCACCGGCCTATTCAAACACCTTGGCTGCGATCAACGGAGATAGTCCTTCGACCCCATCCTGTTTTCCTTAAAAAAGTTTCGCTCGTTTTTGAAAACACCGAAGATTTTATTATTAAAGGGCCGCCTTGGATGATCAATGGATCGGTGAAATCAAGAAGAATCCTAGGGCAGAGATAAATGACCTTTCTGTCAATCTTTTCATTTCAGTCGAAGATTTCAATGGGCTAACCCATTTTGTTTGACTCTCTCCTCGATTCATCTCCTTAATCGTTTCTCTGACCTCCTTTTGCGTACCAGTCTGGATCTTTGGCCAAATTTGCACGCGCTTCCTGGATCATCAATTCTAATGCTGGGTGAGTCGTTTCCCAGGCCCGACTCCTGAACAAACCGTCACGCATCTTTTCAACCTCATTCTTGACATCTTCTAAATATCTGCCGTAAAGATGCAGCGAATCGCTTATATCCACATAACGCCCCACGCCGATCGGTTTACCGATCTTTTTCGATATTCGTTCCGCAATCACCCGCTGTAAATCCGTCAGCGCATAAGCATTCATAAACCATGCCTTGTACAAATCTCTGCTTCGCCAATGCGTATTCATGTTCAGCATCAATCCTCCCGTCCCATCCGCTACCAACCTGCACCATATCCGTTGCAGGCATGGCGGATCTTCCGTGTAAATATCTGCCGTCGGCATCCATGTAATGGCCTGTGCTCGCCTGGTATACTCCACCTTCGCCAGCGAATGGATCATATATTCAATCTGATCCACCGCCGCAAACGCGTGGATGGGGCTTTTTCGGTCCTTCAAGCGATGCACCGGGCAATATGCAAAAAGCCTCTCATGATAGGTATAGGTCCATTTACCCGCCGCGGGGTCAATCCAGTGATCATGGATCCCATCCACCACCTCCTGCCGATAGACCTCCAGCTCGACAGGGCCGCCCGGAAAATTCTTATGAATTCGAGGCTCGGCAAAGGGGTCATGAACGGTGATGATGACGGTGGCATCTTTGCTTGGCGCATCCCCTTCCCTGTCATACTGCGTATTTATATCCAACCCATCATCCCAAACGGCTAAGACGGCCTTCTCCCATGCTTCCGGCAAACACTCTGCGTTCACCGACAATGTGGGAAGATTCCCTGCCCCTTTCATCTCAGACCCCCTTAATCAAATGTTGGTTTAACCTTGCAGTTGCGTAAATATCATACAAAAAGGGAGGTGGGTATGCTGGGCGGATACGGGAAGCGAAACTTCCCAAGCCTTTACAGCGGCACCTTTTATCGTTTTGCTGCTCAGGTTTCAAGCATACGTCCAAGGCCACCTCAGGTGACATCGACTGTTTCCCATAAAACATATAAATGATCCGCAATTGTAAAGGATTGGAAGCATGCCCACCTCCCTTTTTATTGCAACGTTAAGGTTAACTCAAATGTCTCCTTGAATGGTCGATTCCTATCTTAGGTGGGAAGGGAGGGTAAATGATCAACCTTTTGGGTATCGGAGGCAGTAATCCCTTCATCTCTTCAGAATAGGCCCACTGACAAAGGGGGTAAACCCTTCAAGATTTTGACCTCTTCATTGCCTCCCCTACTGCTTCCCGAGTTTATCTTCTCAACATTTTTTTAAAATTTACCATTTTTAGCAAAATATCTCAATAACCGAAATTGGACCATGTCATCCGCAAATCCGTCTATTTGTGTCGATATCTGCGTGGTCTAATAAAGTTTAATAAAAAAGGGATTGACCTACGGATGACCAATCCCTTCTGATGTGTGGTGCCTAGGGCCGGACTTGAACCGGCACGGTGGGGGACCACCGAGGGATTTTAAGTCCCTTGCGTCTACCAATTCCGCCACCCAGGCGAATTTCGTGATCTGTGACTCGTGATTCGTGAATGGTAAGTCATCATTTATACTCTTTGACGAATTTTGTCAAGATATGTTATTCATTGATTGCAGTGATTAAAAAATCAGATTACACTGATTTTAAACCCTTTATTAAAATCAAGGAGAGAACCATGCGATCGGACCAGATGAAAAAGGGATTGGAAAGGGCACCTCACCGATCTCTCTTTAAGGCTCTTGGATTAACAGATCGGGAGATCGAACAGCCCATGATTGGCATTGCCAACTCTGCAAACGAGGTCATTCCGGGCCACCTCCACTTACAGCAACTCTCCGATGCCGTTAAAGCTGGAATCCGTATGGCAGGAGGAACCCCTCTCGAATTTTATACCATCGGCATCTGTGATGGGATCATCATGGGACATGAGGGAATGAAGTATTCTCTCGGCTCAAGAGAATTGATTGCCGATTCGGTAGAATCCATGGCCATGGCTTACCCTTTTGATGGCCTGGTCCTGATTCCGAATTGTGACAAGATCATCCCCGGAATGATGATGGCAGCAGCTCGTCTCAATATTCCTACCATTCTGATCAGCGGCGGCCCAATGCTTGCAGGACAATTCCAGGGAAGAGAGATCGACCTGGCCACGGTCTTTGAGGCGGTAGGCAGAGTGAAAACAGGAGGGATGACCCCAGATGAGCTGGAGGAGATGGAAGGATGCGCCTGTCCAGGGGTCGGGTCTTGTGCCGGAATGTTTACGGCCAATTCCATGAACTGCCTTGCGGAAGTCCTTGGCCTTGCCCTTCCCTACAATGGCACGATTCCGGCCATTTCTGCGGATCGGATTCGCCTCGCAAAAGAATCTGGCATCCAGATCATGGACCTGGTCAAGAATCGTCTTTTCCCTTCCAGGATTTTAACCAGGAAAGCTTTTGAAAACGCCATCACTGTGGACATGGCGTTTGGCGGCTCGACCAACACCTCCCTGCACCTGCCGGCCATCGCTAATGAAGCGGGAATCTCCCTTCCTCTCCAGACCTTCAATAAAATCAGTGACCGGACGCCTCATCTGTGCAGCATGTCCCCCGCAGGTCCCTATCATATCCAGGACCTTCACCGTGCTGGTGGTATCCCTGCCCTCATGACAGAACTGAGCCGGAAAAAGTTAATTCACGAGAATGCCATCACAGTCACGGGGAAAACAGTCGCAGAAAACATTAAGGAGAAAAAACGACTCGACCCTGAAGTCATACGCCCTCTTGAGAGGCCATACCATTCGGTCGGAGGATTAGTCTTTCTTTTTGGAAACCTCGCTCCTGAAGGTGGTGTGGTCAAACGATCGGCTGTTGACGAGACCATGCTTAAACACCAGGGCCCTGCACGGGTCTTTGAATCCGAAGAGGAAGCTCTGAAAGCCATCCTTGGTAAAAAGATCCGGAAAGGAGAAGTCCTTATTATTCGTAACGAGGGACCTAAGGGTGGACCCGGAATGCGGGAGATGCTCGCACCCACCTCTGCTGTCGTGGGAGTGGGAATGGATAAAGAGGTGGCACTCCTCACCGATGGCCGTTTCTCAGGTGCAAGCCGCGGCGCAGCCATTGGCCATGTCTCACCAGAGGCTGAAGCAGGAGGTCCTATTGGTGTTGTACGAAACGGAGACCTTATCGAAATAGACATCCCGGGGAAAAAGCTCAACCTCCTCATCTCCGCCAAAGAGCTGAAGAAGAGGTTATCTCAGTGGAAACCCAGAAAGAGAGAATTAAAAGGCTATCTCAGAAGGTATGCCAAGCTGGTCACTTCGGGCCATACAGGCGCAATATTTGAGTGATGAACAGGATAGGGCCTCACTCTCTAAGGGAGAAAATTGACAAAGTATTATCCTCCCCCTTGATGGGGGAGGATTGAGGTGGGGGTGAAAACTGTTTCGTCCCCCTCACCCCTACCCTCTCCCACCAAGGGAGAGGGAGATTATAAATTCTTTCGAAGGATAGGTACAGCATACGGGCCTTCTCGGATGAAGGCCATAGTGGGTTCGATCCCCTTTTCCCGGTAGCGATAAACCGAAAAGAGGACCGCTTTCTGAACCATTTCATGAGCCTTTTCAAGAGAGGGTTTGATTCGTTTGCCTTTTAAAAAGTCGAGACCGCAGACCCCTGGAAGAAGGCAATAGTTCTTCCTCTCAATTTCAAGAGAGCAGTAGATCAATCCTTCCTCACCCACTTTTCTTAAAACTTTTCCCCAGACCTCGGGTTCCCATTGATCTTTAGTAAATTTCCAGCTAGGCATTTTCAATAGATTAAGATATCCGTCCGGCCCCTGTAATTTGAGCAGGTGGATCAGACTTCGATATTCCGGAGACCCGATGGGTTCGATCAAGTCCCTGTTGTTGGCCGCGATGATAATGACACCGCCTTCTTTCACCGCAGGAAGAGCCCCGACGCCGGCCTTTGCAGTCTGGTAATGATCCCTTCCCACATATCCGCTATGGGTGAGCACGATATCGAACTCCTCCTTCAGAAGGATCTCCGCATAGCCCTTGATCATTTCAAAGGCCTTCAGGTTTGCCTCCTCCATATCCCCTGTGAAAATGCGGATGAGTTGCAAATCCTTGTTGAGATTGACATTGATCACAAAATCCACTCCAACCGTCCGGGCAACCTCCAGGGCCTCTTCATGGCAGGGATTTCCTTCGAGGACGAGGTTCGTCGCATTGGGGTCTTCCAGATAGGTGGGGCCATGAAATTTCTGTATGGTCTTCACATCGACCAATCCGGGGCAGACCGATTTTCTTCCGCCTGAGATGCCGGTGAAAAAATGGCTTTCGACCAGTCCTGTGGCAATCTTCAAATCCGCAAAATAAAAGTCCCGGTTGACATAGACGTGGGTCCCTCTTCGGGTCGTCCCGATGCTCTCCAGAAGAGCCTGATTCTCGCAGTCGTGGTCCAGGATCGTATACTGGCGAACGACCTCCTCTCCATACATCTCCACCTTCTCTTCATCAGTGCTCGGTCGGTGCATCCCGGTCGCCACAATGATCTTGACTTTCTCTCTCTTGATTCCAGAAGCCTCCAAGCGTCTCAATAATGGCCGAAGAATACCGGCTTCCCCTTTATAAGGGACGGGCCGTGTGATGTCAGAAACCGCAATAGCAACGGAAATCCCCTCTGGAACCTTTCCTTTTTTTCGGATGATCTCCTCAAGAGAAGGACAGCCGATGGGATTTAAGAATGCCTCTTCAATCGCTTTCTGAGGATCGGATAATACATCCACCTCCTTCATGGTCAATTCAACACAATTCGGAGGCAATAAAACCTCAATGGCATTTCTACCGAATTCGACAGAGATTTTCTTCCAGCCCTGGGTATCAAATTTTTTAATTATCTTTTGGATGTCGGATCTCATCCTCCCTCCCCTTCGGGCAGTTCAAGATTTAAATGCGTTCACTGCTGGATTATTCCAATTTTGATAAAGATACGTCAAGGTCTTACATCTTTGGGTAGTCATGATAGAATGGCTTGAACCGCTTCGCCAGCGATCATTAACGCCTCTTCTACCTCCTCTTCTGAAGGCTCCACAGGCTCCCCCGGATAACGAAAAAGCCAGGCATATTCTGTAAGGGGTGCCGCTCTGTCAACAAAGGGCTTGAGGGTTATATCTTTGTCAAGACATTGCTCGCCGATTTCTTCAAGACTGTGCGTTTTTCTGAAAGGGATGTTGTGCCAGACAAGAAAAGCTTTAAAAGCCTTTTCTGTGCCTGTTGACAATGGTAGGCCACATCTCCAAGTAATGGCGGTAAAGCGGTCAGAGCATGCTCGGCAGATCTAAGATCCTGTGTTGCTTTGTTCAGCCATTCTTTGGTCTCTGAGATCAAAACAGGATCATGAGGCATACAGTAAGATCCCTTCCCGGATAACGGTTGCTGGTAGTGAGGCTTTGAGGTGCAATCGGCTCTCAAACGATTGATGAGGTAAGACCAACACATCTGCTGCAACTCGGGTACCTCGAAGCACCTGATAGGCCAAGCGGTTACGTCGTTTCTCAGGTGGAGCATTATCCGGAACAACGATCATTAAATCATAGTCGCTATCTTTGCTTTCATCGAATCGAGCCTTCGATCCGAAGAGATAAATCCGCTCAGGTTGGAAGGCCTCAACCAGGCGATGAACGATTCCGGTTAAAATAGGGTCGTCTTGAAATCGATTTGGACCCAACTCTTTGACGTTCTTTTTCAAGGATTGAATTTCTCTGTTCTGATCTCTATGTAACGATCTTTTTTTCCTATATCATAAGGGATTCAATTGTAAAGTCAAGTAATTTCAATCCATTTCATGGCAAACAATCCCATTAGAAATTTCAGCCGCTGCGATTCAAAACCGATCTGTCCATTATTTCTAACGGGAGAAATTGGTCAAAAAAGGTCTCGGTGAGAATGTTTGTGGTTGACCATTTCATCAGAGAAGATAAACTTTTTGTCTTTTAAACGGATGATGTTCAAACAATGGCAAGAACGAAAAAAGGATCAGGTCAAAAAACCTGATCCTTCTATTTTACATTGGAGGCGGAAACCTGATTTGAACCGGTGGCATTGAGTCTAAATTTATGCTACCAATTCCTTAATGAGTGTGATATTATGTCAATAAATTCTTTTAAGAAAGGGAGTGGGAAAGGCATGGAAGACATCGGGAAAATGATTCAAGAATTACCTCCTGAACTTCAAAAGGAAGTGGAGGATTTTGTAGTTTTTTTGAAGGGAAAAAAGGCGCGAAAACATGGCAAAAAGCTTCGCCAGGACTGGGCTGGTGCGTTAAGGGATTACCGTAACAAATACACTTCTCTTGAACTTCAGCAAAAAGCATTTGAATGGCGGGGTGATTAAATCATGTATCTGGTTGATACAAACGTCTGGCTTGAACGACTCCTGGATCAAGCAAGGGCTGAGGAAGTGGGTCAATTCTTTGATCGCATATCGTCAGATCAGGTATTTATAACAGATTTCTCATTTCACTCAATCGGAATAATATTGAGCAAATTGAACCAAAAAGAGGCATTGCTGCGTTTTGTTCAAGATGTCTTTTTAGATGGAGCTACCGGATTATTACATCTTGAACCGGGTGACACTCAACGACTGGTTCGTACCATGGAAGATTACAACCTTGACTTTGATGATGCCTACCAATGTGTCGCTGCTGAAATACATAATCTTACAATTGTTAGTTTTGACAGCGATTTCGACCGCACCCCACAAACAAGAAAAATCCCATCCGAAATCTTTTAAGAGACTACAAAACTCCCCCTATGCTAAAAAAAGGGATAAGGTAATCACCTTATCCCTTTCATTTTTCTGGAGGCGGCAACCGGATTTGAACCGGTGAATAACGGTTTTGCAGACCGTCGCCTTACCACTTGGCTATGCCGCCTTCTGGAGCGGGAAACGGGATTTGAACCCGCGACTTCAACCTTGGCAAGGTTGCACTCTACCGCTGAGTTATTCCCGCTTTTTCTAAGGTAAAAATTAAAAGATTTGGGATTTAAAGTCAAGAGTTGAAAATAAGATGGGGAGATGGGGGAATAACAAAAAGATAGTTCGGAGTGGGGAGTTCGGAGTGGGGAGTTCGGAGTGAAAAAGAAAGCTAAACGAGGATGGTTTTTAAAAACTTTCTAAAATAATCGATGCCCGAGAGAACGGCCAAAACCAGCGCCACCCAGAGTAGGATCATTCCGACCAGATGAAAGTCTATCCCTAAGTAGGAACCACCTAATATCAGAAAGAAGATGGAGGTCATCTCAAAGGCAGTTTTATACTTCCCGATCAGGCTTGAGGAGATAACAATCCCCTCGGAGATGGCGATCCCTCTCAATCCGGTCACTGCGATCTCCCTCCCAACGATGACAATCACCATCCAGGAAGGAATCCCCCTTGCGGAGATCAGGGCGATCAGGGCTGTGACAATGAGGAGTTTGTCGGCAAGGGGATCCAGAAACTTTCCCAGGGTTGTCACCATCTTCCAGCGTCTGGCCAAATATCCGTCCAGCGTATCGGTTAATGACACCAGGAGAAAGACAATGGCTGTGATGATCTGAAAGGTTTTACCTGTGGTGTAGAGAAGCAGGAGGATAACGGGAATAGCCAAAATACGAATGGCCGTCACCCCATTTGGGAGGCTTAACAGTTGCTGGTAACTCATTTTTCCCATTGAATTGAACTACCACCAGCTACAAGCGGGTGGATTCTCTACCGACTGAAGTCAGCTAAAGAAAAAACAAATCAGCACAGGAATTCTCACGAGGGAAAACCTGAAAAACCTGCACACAGTGTGAATACTAATATCTTCGCCTAAAGGCGAGGGTTTTCCTCCCCGAGTGAGACAATAAGGCTAATAAATCAGGGCTTATAGGATTGGTAATAGCTCAATACTTTCCTCACATAATCTATTGTCTCTCGGTAAGGCGGGATGGATCGCAATTCAGAAACAATATTCTCGCCCGCATTGTAGGCGGCAAGCGAGAGGCGGAGGTCGTTATTAAAGAGAGAGAGGAGATGCCTGAAATAGCGAACCCCGCCATCAATATTCTCTCTTGGACTGAAGACATTTGCAACATTCATTCGGAGGGCCGTCTCCGGCATCAATTGCATCAATCCCTTTGCCCCCTTTCTGGAGACCGCAAGGGGGTTAAATCCTGATTCGGCTTTGATCATCGCCTTGACCAGGGCGAAATCGACATTATGTTTCTTGGAGAATTCCTCGATCAGTGAATCAAATTGGCTCTGATTCCTTATGGGTGTTACGTTGGAGCGGTTCTCCTCTCCCCTTACATCATCCCTGCTCTCCCTGATGTAGAGTTTAAACCTGGCGTCCCTCGGACAATTGGTAAAATGGATCACTCCATTTTCATCCACCCAACGATAGATTCCCGCATAGGAAGTCCCCGCAAGCAAAACTAGGTGAATCAGGAAAATAGTGGCGATAATCAATTGCACTGAATTTATATCCCCGATCACTACTGTCCAAAAATTGATAAGAAACTTACCAGAACTTGCCTGTTCTGTCAACAAGCGCTAAAGCTTCAACTTTTCTAAAAATTGTTTAACTTGTTGATATATTTCGCTTATTCCTAAAATGCCTCCTAATTATTAATCAATAATTATGCAATCTCTATGCCTCATTGAGGCTTAAGTTGAAATTTCACTCCCTTTCTCCATCCCAAAGACCCTTCTCACGAATAATCGTATGTCATCCATAAGAGTATAAGCCACTGGTATAACGAAGAGGGTGAGGAGCGTTGAAGCGAACATCCCTCCGAAGGTTGCCCGGCCCATTCCAGCCCTCAGCTCTCCTCCTGCGCTATAACCCAGGGCCACCGGAAGAACCCCAAGCATTGTTGTCACAGCCGTCATCAGGATGGGCCGAAGCCTCACCGGCGCCGCTTGAAGCACGGCTGAATTCCTCTCCATTCCTTTTTCTCTCAAGGTATTCGTATAATCGACCAGCAGGATGGAATTTTTAACGACCAGGGCCGTCAGGGTGATCATGCCGATCATGCTGATGATGGAGATGGTATCACCGGTCAGATAGAGTGCGCCAAAGGCTCCTGCCGTACTTAGGGGAAGGGCCAGCATCACGGTGAGGGGATGGAGAAAGCTATTAAATTGAATCGCCAGAACCATATAGATAATGATGATGGCCTGGATCAGGGCATTGATCAGGTAGTGGAACGATTCTTTAAACGCCTCTGCCTGACCGAAAAAGCTGTGGGAATATCCTGAGAGAATCATCTTTTTCGCCAAATCCTCCATCTCTTCGATTGCGTCACCCAGGGTCTTTCCGCCAGAAGTTTCAGCATAAATTGTTGCGCTTCTCTGCCTGTCTTTGCGGTTGATCAGATTGGGACCGATTCCCTCTTCCACCCTGATGACCTGAGCCAGTTTGATCAACCCCCCTCTCGGAGTGCGAATCGAGATCTGTGCGATGTCTTCAGGACTCATCCTTTGATCCTTAATCAACCTGAGCCTTACATCATAGCGCTTGGCCCTCTCCGCATCCTTAAACTTGGAGACCTCCTGCCCTCCGATCATCTGTCGGACGGCGGAAGATATTTCGCGGACATCCACGCCTGCATCGGATGCCTTATTCCGGTCGATAAAGACCCTCACTTCAGGCTTCGTCAATTCGAGATCGGAGCTGACATCCACAAACCCCGGACGCTTCATCATCTCCGCCATAATCTGATTGGATATCGCCTCCAGTTCCTTCACTTCCGGGCCTTTAATGTCAAACTGCAGGGGGGCCCCACGCCTTCCCCCCACGGCAACGGGCTCGAAGTCTTCGATATAGACTTTACATCCTGGGACTCCCCGAACCTCCTCCCTCAGGCCGGCCATAACCTCATGCTGTGTGCGCTTTCTCTCCCCGCGGTCTTTCAGGGCAATCAGCAATATCCCTTTGTTCACCTCTTTCCGAGCGCCCACACCGATCGTGGAAAAGATATTTTTAACCTCGGACAAGTTAAGGGCCAGGTCCTCCACTTTCCTCATTTTATCATCCGTGTAATGGAGAGTGGATCCCGTAGGGGTCTCCAGATGAATGAGGAAACGGCTTTCGTCCGATTTGGGGACAAATTCCTTCTTCAGATTGATGAGGATGCCCACGCTCCCGAAAAAAATCAATGTGGCGATGGCCACAATAACCCACCGGTGACTCAGACAGAAACCCAGAGCCTTCCGGTATTGGTTTTCAAGCCGTTCATAGCCGCGCTCAAAAAAGAGGGTCAGCTTGCTCCTCTTCTCTTCCACCCTCAGGAACCGGGAACAGAGCATTGGGATCAGAATCAGCGCAATGACAAGTGAGGCAATGACGGAGGTGGCTACGGTGACGCCGAACTGATAGAAGAACCGTCCGATAATCCCTCCCATGAAGGCAACAGGGATAAAGACAGCGGCAATGGAGAAGGTCGCGGCCGCGGCCGCAAAGGCAATCTCTGAAGCTCCTCCCTTTGCGGCGGACATTCGATCCCCCCCCTCTTCCATGTGACGGTAGATATTTTCGAGGACGATGATCGCATCATCGATGACCACCCCTACCATCATCGAGAGGGCCAGCATTGTCATATAGTTTCGCGTAAACCCCATAAAATGCATGATGCCGAAGCTGGCGATCAGAGAGGCGGGGATCGCAAGGGCTGTGATGATCGTGCTCCGGACGCTGAGTAGAAAGAAGAACATCACTCCAGCGGCAAGAATCCCGCCCAGGAAGACATCATACCCCACATCGGAAATTGCATCTTCGATGAAAAAAGAACTGTCAAAGGAAACGGAGACCTCGACCCCAGGAGGAAGGGTTTTATTCATCTCAACGAGCTTTGATTTGACCGTGCGGGCCACCTCCACCACATTGGCTCCGGAACGGGGAATGATGCTCAATCCAATCGCAGGGATCCGATTAAACCGGGCAATCGATCGGACCGGTTCTGTCCCATCCTCGGTCCAACCGACATCCTTCAGGCGGATGGGCGCCCCATTCTGATAGGTAATGATCAGGTTGTTGAACTCCTCGATATTACGGAGTTCACCTAAATTCCGGACAGTAAACTCACGATCAACGCTTTCAATGATCCCGCCGGGCAGTTCCACATTCTTCGTCAGAAAAGCCTTGGCGACATCATTCGAGGTCAGCCGGTGGGCTTCCAGCTTCTTTCCGTCAAGCCAGACCCGAATCTCCCTCTTCGCATAGCCATCTAAGTTGATGGTTCCAACACCATGGATCGACTCCAACTGAGGCCTCAACACCTCATCGGCAATCATTCCCAACCGCTGAAGGGGAAGGTTGCCCCTCATGGAAAGCCAGAGAATGGGAATGGCATTGATGTCGAGTTTATCGATGACAGGCGGATCAATATCGGTCGGCAGTTTCCTTCTTGCCAGATCGACTTTGGCCCTCACATCCTGAACCGCGGAATCGATATCGCGGAAGAGTTCGAATTCAACCACGACCTGTGAAAAACCATAACCGCTTGCGGAGGTGATATGTTTGACGCCCTCGATGGTGTTGAGCTGTTCTTCGATGGGATCGGTCACATCGGTATCCATCACTTCCGGTGCAGCGCCGAAAAGGGTTGTGGTGACGGTGACATAGGGAAAATCGACCTGGGGAAAGAGATCGATGCCAAGGCGCTGGTATCCGAGGATTCCAAAAAAGACAAGGGCTAACGTGATGATCGTGGCCACGACAGGCCGCTTCACGGATGTATCGGAAAGGAACATTATTACTCCGATTGAGAATGTCAAATTTCAAAGCTCAAATGCCAAATCAAATTCAAAACTCAAATTTCTAAAATTTTGGAATTTGGAATTCATTTGATATTTTGATTTTGGGCTTTGTTTGAACTTCGGGTTTTGACATTTGACACTATTTTTTACTTATCCTGACTTTCATTCCTTCGTTCAATTGTTCGTGTCCGACCGTGACAACCTTTTCCCCTTTTTGAATCCCTTTGACAACCTCCACCTTTCCATCGAACCGGCTTCCGGCTTCAACTTCTCTCCGAAGGGCAACCCCTTCCTTCACCACAAAAGCGAACATCTTTCCCTCCTGGCTAAAAAGGGCTGATTCCGGGACGGTGATGCCATTGGGGTTGCCTCCTGCCGGGAGTGTCACTTCAGCGAAAAAACCGGGTTTCAATCGGTAATGGGGATTCGGAGCCATGGCTTTCATCTTCACATTTCGGGTGGCCGGATCAGCCGTCGGACTGATAAACTGAAGGGTGGCTGAATACTTCTCCTCGGAGAACGCCTTGGCTGAAAATTGAATCTGGCTTCCCGGGCGGACCCTTCCTGCCCAGATTTCAGGGATATAAAATTCAAGTTCCAGTGGATCCATCTGGACAATCGTCAGGATTTCATCCTTGGGCGCCACATTGACGTGCTCGCCGATTGAGGCGATCTTGAGGTTTACCACCCCTTCAATGGGAGAGAATATCTGATGGTCCAAAAGGTTCTGCCGGGCTAAATTGAGATCCGCCCTGGCCAGATCCAATCTGGTCTCATCCAGTTTCACCCTCAGGTTGATGTCATCATGGGTCTGCTGAGGAATAACCTTCGATTCCAGAAGTTTCTCATATCGGCTGAGTATGATTCTGCTCGCTTCGAGTGAAACCCCTGCCTCCCGAACCCTCGCTTCGGCCCTTTCCACTTGGAGTCTGGCATCCGTATCATCCAATTGGACCAAAACCTGCCCTTTCTTCGCTCGGTCACCTTCTCTGACGAGGATCCTGTTGATGATCCCTGCCTTCTTCGGGCTGATCGTCACATGTTCAGGAGTCTTTAGACTTCCTACAGCCGAAAGGGTGTAAGAAATCGGACCGGGAATAACTTCCACTATCTCCACCGCTCTCTCCTCTGATGTTTGGGCCAGAGCATTGGAAGGCTTCTCAACACTCGCCGATTCCTTCGACCCGCACCCTCCAAGAAAGGCTATCAATAGTATAAATATTAAAAAAAAGTATCTCATCTTCATCCTCTTCCATTTTCCATTTTACATTTCCTATTTCCCATTTTCATTGCGGATACATCCTTCCCATTGCCCGTTCCAGTCTTGCTTTGGCGACATTAAAATCGCTTAAGGCTCCATAGTAATTGACCCTTGCCTGGGCCAACAAGGTCACGGCATCGAGAACATCCGTGGCTGTCGCCACCTGATATTTATACCGTTCCTCGTTCATCCTCAAATTCTCTTCGGCCTGCTCGATTGCTTTCTCCGCCACGTTGATATTTTTTTCGGCTACCAGCATGATCTGATAACCGTTCTTAATATCGAGGGTGATCCCCTCGATCAACTGAATCTTCGCATTCTCAGACTGGGTCACCTTCACCTTGCTCTCTCCAAACTTATAGGCGGTCTTCCCCCAGTCTCCGAGGGTGATCGTAGCGATGCCCTGAATCGTCCATCTTTCCCCTCGATGGCTGCCCATGAGCAAAGGGTCATCCGAAATTCGGGAATAGTTGCCAGAGAGGTTAATGGTTGGAAAAAACCCGCTTTTCACAATCTTTACTCCCTCCTTGGATTGCTCGATCTTTAAATTTGCGGTCTTT
This sequence comes from Deltaproteobacteria bacterium, assembly GCA_016874935.1. Classification (GTDB taxonomy): domain Bacteria; phylum Desulfobacterota; class BSN033; order BSN033; family UBA1163; genus RBG-16-49-23. The sequence continues at coordinate 24,489 of VGSS01000020.1, forward strand.
ATCTCAGGCCTTCTCTCTAATGCCTCTTTTAGGGATGCTTCAAATGGGAGAGGAAAGGGGGTATATCCGAGGATATCGACAACCTGAAGGGGGGTTTCTATTCCGTTGCGGAGCAAAGAATTAAAGTAAGATTTGGCTAACACGACATCATTTTCCGCCCTGACCAGCCCCTGTTTTGCATTGGCAAGCCTCACCTCTGCCTGGAGGACATCGTTCTTTGGGACAATGCCAACTTCAAAGAAGGCTTTGGTCACCTCCAACTGGGCTGAAAATTGTTTGACTGTCTGGCGGGCCACATCCAGAAATTTCTCCGCCCTTAAAATATTGAAGTATCCTTCTCTCACCTGGAGGACGATGTCCCTTTTGACCGTCTCCACATCCGTTTTCGAGACATCCACGCCCAGCTTCTCAAGACGGTAATTTGAAAGGATGGACCCTCCTGCAAAGAGAGGCTGACTGATGGTTGTGCCCAGGCTGTAAATATCTTTGTCGGTGTTGATCACTTTTCCCGTTGGAAGCGTGATGGCCGAATACCCAACGGTCACAGGGTTATTATAATGGGTATATCCATACTGACCTGTCCACCTGGAAAAGAAATCGGTCATGGCGGCCTTTCTTCTGAATTCGGAACCCGCCACTCCTTCCATCGAAGAATGAAGTTTTAAATTGCGATCCAAGGCGATCTTGATGCTCTCCTCAAGGGTCAGTGGCTTTTGAGATTCCTGAGCCAGGGCCACTCCTGCAGAGAGGAGGATCCAAAAAATCAATCCAACGCGCCATCTCTTTCTCATCGATCTATTTCCTCCTTTCCATCTTTTCGGTTCCTTTTAAAAAGATCTCCAGAATGGTCTCCACCTTTGAAATGAGCGGATAGGATTCCGGACTGATCAGCCATTCAAAGATAAAAGAATGGACGATCCCTTCGAAGGCATGCGCTAAATCCAGGGGGGCAAAAGGTTTTAACTCGCCGGCCTTCATCCCCTGTTTTAAAACCTGAGCAAGCAGTTGGATATAGTCCACCATCTTATCGTGAATCTTTTTCCCGCAGTCATCCTTTACCGACCACTCGAAACGGCTTCCTTCCGAGGTATAGATCCTGAAAAAATCCCGGTTCTGTTCCATGAATTCCAGCTCGAGGATCAAGACTTTTTTGATTCTTTCGATGGCGGAAGTCTTCCGGGAGAGTTCGTCTTTGACCAGACGGTTGATTTCACCCGTCTTCTCATCGATAAGGGTGAAATAGAGGTCCTCTTTCGATTTGAAGTATTTATAAAGGGTTCCCGTACCAAACTCCGCCCCCTGGGCGATTTCGCTCATCGTGGTCTGGAAAAACCCCTTTGCGGCAAAGATCTTTTCCGCCGCTCGAAGGATCTCTTCGCGATGAGCCAGATGCTCTCTCTCCTTCCTTCCGATCTTTTCCATACCTCCTCTAAGGGTAATGTAAATTGCAATTCATTTTATGAACTTATATTCATTCTTAATATAATAAAATGGCATTGTCAACTTAAGGGAACCTCTAATAATTCCAAATTCGTCACTCCGGTGAAAACCGGAGTCCAGTCATATCAAGAACTTCTGGATTCCGGCTTGCGCCGGAATGACATTTTTAGAAGTAGCCTTAATTAATTCTTGGAGTTTTCTGGTTTTTTTTCAATCGAAGTCAAAGCATAGCTGAAAATCGTCAAAGTTATTTTATTATTCGTGCCGCAAAGCCTCGATTGGGTCAAGCCGGGCAGCTTTTAGGGCCGGGGGACAGGTCTTTCAGGATTTGCGTGAGAGGGAGACAATCTTGCCGCTCACCTCCAGGGTATGGGCGATGATCCCTTTCAGGGACTCGATCAGGCCCAGATAGAGAGGAGAAGATCTGGGTATACAGACCCCCTGGACCAAACGCTCTTCGTGTTCTTCCGAATATCCGTTGGCGATCATTAATATGGACCTCACCTGCTCTCCGATGTGCTGGGCCAGTAGTTTATTCCTTGTCTGGATCAGGTTTGGAACGCTTTCCAAGAGGTCCATCGCCTCCTGGAAGATATCATTCACCTCCTTCACGGCACGATCGCTGAAAAGGATGCGGTCTTTTTCCATTGACGTCAGTCGGTCCACCATTGCCTCCATGTTGTAACCCATCCTGTCGAAACTGGAGGCCATGGAGAGGTAGGGTTTCGCCCATTCCTTCCCCTTTGCCCCGGGTGAGCTCTTTTCGATCACAAATCTGGCCAGCTCCGCCGAATTCCCTCGAACCTCCTCCTTTACCCTATCCGCTTCCTTGATCGACTTTTCAGTAAGCTTCCGAAAACCCTCGAAGATCAGTTCCAGCATCTTGATCTCGCTCCGGCAGACCAGAATGAGCCTCTCCTCCACATCCTTTTCCATCTCTTTCTCCCTGATTGAGAACTCAAAACAACTTCAACTGTCCCTCCGGTGCATTGGCCGCCTTCTTTTCAGGAAAGAGATCGATCTTTCCGTAAACGCCGTCATGGCCTGGAACGATCGAAACCTTTCCCTGCCTCATCCGGATGATTCCTTCCAGAATCCTGGGCAGAACAAAGGAGGTTAACTCATCCTGTGCAGCATCGAGAAGGATATGAAATTCTGACCCTCCCCTTTCGACCAGTCGGTCATATTCCGCCTCTACCGCCTTCGTCCCAACCCGAACCCCCAGCCCTCCGGCGATGATTTCTTCCAGGGGAATGAGGTGGATGGAAGGGACGGCGTTCTTCGGAACGAAACCCTCAGGCCGATCTGAGAGCTCTTCGACGCGGTGCATCACCCCAACGGTCAATTTCTTCTCACATCGGGGGCAAAAGTACTGATGCGATCTGGTTTCAGCGGGAGAGAAGATCACCCCGCACTGGCGATGACCATCGTAATGATATTTTCCCTCCTCTGGAAAGAATTCAACCGTGAAGAGGAATTTTCTTCTGTCCTTCTTTCGGAGAACATCAACCACTTCTTGATAATTGAGCTCACAGTCAAAACCATTCGCCTCTCTTCCCAACCGATGGGGTGAGTGAGCATCGGAATTGGAAATGAGGGTAATGGCATCAAGGCTTGAGAGTCTCCAGTTCATCTCCGGATCAGAGGAGAGACCGGTCTCAATGGCTCGGATATGAGGAGTCATCTCTTCAAAACATTCCTCAATCGAGTCGAACCCTGAATGGGCTCCGAAGATCGAAAACCAGGGCGTCCAGGCATGGGCAGGAACGATGAGGCAGTCCTCGGAGATATCGAGGATCATCTTAACGAGTTCTTTTGCGGCAAAGCCGAAGATAGGTCTTCCATCGGAAGAAAGCTTTCCAAGATTCCCCAGCTTTGCATTAATCTTCTCCACCACCTCAAAAGAAGGGGCAAAGATGAGATTATGCATCCGTCTTACCCTACCCTTATGGGAGTAAATGTTGCTGACCTCTGCGGTCAAAATGTAACGGACCCCCTCATCTCCTTTTTTCAACTGAAAGAGTCCATTGTCTGATGGAACCAGTTTCGTTCGTAATTCCGCATAATAGGTGGGATGGGTAAAATCTCCTGTCCCGAGAAGGGCAATCCCTTTCTTCTTTGCCCAGCGGCCGAGCGTTTCCACCTCCATATCCCTGCTTGTGGCCCGACTATATTTCGAGTGGAGATGGAAATCAGCGATGAACCGCATAGAAAACCAAAATTCCGAAGGCTGAGGTTTAGGTTGAGGTTCAGTAAAAAGATTTACTAAACCTTGACCTAAACCTTAACCTACCTCATAAAGGATTACGTCACGATCTTATACACGGTGTCGTGTTCCCTTACCTTATCCTTTACCTTGATCCCGATGTCGGCGCCCGATCCCGCCTCCTGGACATTGCTGTTCTCAATCTGCATCGAGTCAACCGTCAGAGTGATGTCGGTCGTATGGCCGACGATGTGGATCTGGTCTCCCACTTTCAAGGAACCTTCAGAGATCCGGATGGCAGCCACACCGATCTTTCCAAAATACTTGATCACCTGCCCCACTTTCTTCTCTTCCATCTTCTTCCTCCTTTCGCAAGGGTTAAACCTCCGCTTCCATACTCCTCAAACTTTTTAAAACATCTCCCAACTCGATCCGATTCAAGCACTCAAATTCTTTGCACAGGAAAAATCTTTCTTCAGCGCAGGGCGAACATGGAATCCCTCTTCGAACGACTTCGACTTTCTCCCCTCTTGGAGACCAGACTCTGTGATCGGTTGGCCCGAAGATGGCTATCGTCGGCAATCTTAGAGCAACCGCCATGTGAGAGATGCCCGAATCGTTTCCGATGAAGAGCCGGCACCCTTCCATCACGGAAGCAAGTTGAACCAGTGAAAGTCCTTCTGCCGGAATCAGATGCGGAGAGGTCAGTTCTTCAAAAGCCTGTTGAATCTCCGGCCCCTCGGCAGGACCGAGGACGATGAGGAATTTTCCGCCGAGTTGAGTTTGAAGATGACGAAAAAGGTCTAAATATTTTTTCAAAGGCCATACTTTCTTTCTGCTCCCACTCCCAGGATGGAGTATGATCACATTCGATCTCTCCTCAGGGTTAAGCCCCCTCTTCATCCAAAAATTTCGTCCCCACTCCCGGTCCGACTCTCTTAGGTGAAGTCTGGGATTCGTCTCCGAAAGGGAAATTCCGTATCGGGTCAGCTGTTTCAGAAGATGATCGGACAGATGGACCCCTTCGTCCCAATTTGGCAAGGGATTGATATGAAAGATTCGGCCCTGACAGACCCTTTTCAAATTTCCGATGAGCGTTCCCGCTCCATCCTTTCCGAAAACGACAATGAGTTCAAAGGTACTGAAGAACTGGGAGAGGGCCCAGTCCAGCGGTCCCTGCCGGACGAAGAAGGTGGCCATTCCTTTCTGGTCGATGGAAAAAATCTCCTCGGCATAAAAACGCTCTTCCACCAGCTGAAGAATTCGGGGATACCCCATCATGACCGGTCTTGCTTCCGGGAAAGCCCCTCGAAGGGCTGAAAGCACCGGCAAGGCTAAGATGAAATCACCCAGGGCGCCCTGATGGATCACCAGCATCGATTGAATCTCAGGAATCTTTTCTTTCTCAGAAAGGATCATTCTTTTCCCCCTCTGTCAACGTGATATCCTTTCGAGACGTTTCCGCACATGTTCATCCTCCGGTGTGATCTTGAGGATCTTCTCATACTCTCTTTTGGCCTCCTTCCATTTTTTCTGTTCTTCATAGAGAACACCCAGATTGATCCTGGCAAAGAGATAGTTGGGGTTGATGCGGATCGCCTTCTTCAACTCGGAGATCGCCTCTCGATGCCGCTTTTGATCACTGTAGAGGAGAGCAAGGTTATAATGGAGATCTGCATATCGAGGATTTAACCGAACAGCCTTTTTCATCAGCCGGAGCGCCTCCCGGGTCTCCCGGGTCCGCCTCGTCAAGGCATTGATATAACTGAGGTAGGCATATCCCATTCCATAACGGGGATCGATCTTTAATGCCTTTTTAAATTCCTCTACCGCCCTTCCATAGGATCCATAGTGGTAATAGACCAATCCCAGGTTGGAATGCAACTGGAATGCGTCGGGTATCAGTTTTGCCGCCTTCTTCAATTCTCGAATGGCCTGAGATGATTTTCCTTGTCTGGCAAGATAGAGGCCGACGAAGTTGTAAAATTGCGCATAAAGGCGATGAAGAGCCATCTTTCCGAAATCCTCTCCGATCTTCTCGCTCAGGTGGACTCTTCCCTTTTTCCAGATCCCTTGCTTCCGGTAATACTTTCTATAGGTAGGATCGCTTCGGAAGGCCTTCTCGATTCTCTGAACAGCCTCTCTTCTATTTCCCATTTGAAAGTGAATCAAGCCCAGGAGATGATGGAAAATACCTTCCTTCGGCTCCCGCCTCACTTCGGATAGAAAGACCTCTTCAGCCTCTCTCCACCTCTTCATCTCAAGATAGAGGCACCCTAAATGGAGAACGGCCTCCCGGTACTGAGGGTTGAGTCGAATGGCAAGGACGAATTCCCTCTCCGCCCCCTCCTGATCTCCCTCCATCATAAGAAGCAACCCCATCTGGTTGCGGAGGTCCGCATAGTTCGGATGGGCCTGGATCTCCTTTTCAATCTCCTTAAAGATTCGCCTATAAACCGGAAGCCGTTTTTTCTTCATCCTTCTCTTCCTCTTCATTTTGCCTTTGCTCTTCATTTTGCCTTTGCTCTTCATCTGGTTTTTGCTTTTGTTCTTCCTTTTTCATTGTTCTGGTCGGAATCCAATGCCCTTTCTCTTTCTTCCAATTAGCGAATTGGAAGATCACATCGGAAACTCCAGAAATGCTTCTAATTTTCTTCTCGAAAGCAAGGAGTGTTTTGACAGTATAGGCCCTCATTGCATTCTCACCCGTAGTAGGGGCATGGATAGGCCGGAATATTCCCCGCAGGTAAACCACTCCCCTCACCGTCCCAAAATCGATCTTTGTGTAGTCGACGTCAGCGCGGATCAGCATCCTTCGAACTTCAGACTGGATCACGAAATCGTTTTTGTTCATCTTTCAACCACTGGAAGGTTTGGTCTCCAACGCTCTCCGCACAGCATCCAATAACTCTCCCGGGTCATAGGGCTTCTTGATAAAATAACGGGCGCCCAGATCCCGGGCTCTTTCCTCGGCGCTCTTCTCCGGACTTCCCGTTACAAAGATGATGGGAATACGGCTCATCCGTTTTGACTCTTTTAACTTCTCCGCCACACTGAATCCGTCGCCTGCCGGCATCCGGATATCGAGAATGATCAGGTGCGGTCGCTCCTTATGGGCCATAAAAACGCCCTGAGCACCGTCAAAAGCCACAACCGTATTGTATCCGCTCGACTGGAGTCGAATGGTCAATGCCTTTACAATATCCCTCTCATCATCGACGATCAGAATCTTCTTTTTAGGAGCCATCACCCGCCCCCCCTCGCCTTCTCTCTTTGGGGGTTCCCGTCTCTTGTGTTTCCCTGAAGCCAGGCCATCATCTCATCCCTCCTCTTCTCAAACGCTTCCATCTTTTCTTTTTCGATTGGAAACCCCGCGGAAAAACTCTCCTTCAGTGGGTTTCTGAACCGTCCGTCTTTTGCCATCCGGTAATCCAGATGGGGTCCCGTGGAGAGGCCGGTCGATCCCACATACCCGATGACCTGCTTCTGCTTAACCCGGACTCCCTTTCTGATCCCTGGGCCGTAACCGGAGAGGTGGCCATAATAGGTCATATATCCGTTCGGATGCTGGAGGACGACCTGTTTTCCGAATCCTCCTCCCCACCCGCAGGAGACCACGGTTCCACCCGCCACCGCCCATACAGGGGTTCCGGAAGGCGCCGCATAGTCGATGCCATAATGGGGAAAAACCCCGCCGAGGATGGGGTGCTTCCTCGCCCTGCTGAATTTCGAACTGATGCGAGTAAAACGGAGAGGGGTTCTTAAAAAGGCCTTCTTCAAAGCAAGCCCTTTCTCATTATAAAAACCGCCCTGGAAGTGAATCCCCTGGATCACTTTCTCTCCTCGCCGGTACTCTACCGCATGAATTGGACCATATCGGATAAACTCCTTATCCTTATAAACCTTCTCCACGACCATTTGAAACCGGTCTCCCTCCCTCACATCTTTATAAAAATCGATCTCCGCGGCGAGGATTTCCGCAAAGGAGATTACCAACTGTTCTTTTTCTCCTATGACCTCCACGGCCTCAAAGAGAGACGATCGAATCACCCCTTCCACCTTGACGAGGTAAGTTTCGAGAGGGACTTCCTTCCTTCGGGCAATATATCCCTGTGAACCTTTTTCAATCTCATAGACTTCGGCGGGACCCGCCTCAAAAATAAATCTTACCAGTTCTCCCTTTTCGTCAGCAATAAAACGGAATTGCCCGCCCTTCAACTTCTTGAAATCGACAAAAGGCTTTAAGGTAGAAACGATCCGTTCAATCCAGAATTGAGAAATATTCCTCTCCGCCAGCGATTTTGAAAAGGTGCTCTTCTCTTTGATCGTGCCTTCGATGATTTGATATTCGGGTTCACGGGGTGAAACTTCTTTTGACGGAGGGCTGATTTCAGCGGGACCCCCTTTGGAGGGAATTGGTTTGTAAGGCAAAATGAAGAAATACCCGATCAATAATAAGATGACGACCCCAAAAGAGCCCGAGAGAAGAAACCACTTTTTCTTCTTTCCCCGAACCTCTGAAAATTGCTTTGCAAAACGATTGGATCTTTTAAAACTAACCTCCAACATTTTCAACCCTCAACCCATGCCTTGGGCCCGTGTCACATGTCTGCATAAAATCAATAATAACTCCGAACTCTAAACCCCGAACTCCGAACTTCCGACCTCCCTCAGATAGGCTGCCGCATCTTCCGGAGGAGTGGGGTTAACGAAGAAACCCGTCCCCCATTCAAACCCTTCTCTCAATCCAATCCGCAAACGGGTCTCAATATGCCAGTGGTATTCCGGACGGTGAAACCGCTCCTGAACCGGTGAGGTATGAAAGGTCAAACCGTAAGGAGGATCGGAGAGCAACCTGTGAAACTTCAAAAACAGGGGTTGAATTGCGACAGAGAGATCCTCTACCTCCTCCTCTTGAAGTCGATGAAAATCGGGGCGATGCGCCTTGGGGACGATCCAGGTCTCGAAAGGATAGCGTGAGGCAAAAGGGGAGAAAACCAAGAAATGGACCGTCTCCAGGATGACCCTCTTCCTCGCCGATATCTCCTCCTTGAGGATATCGCAAAAGATACATCGCTCCTTCCGCTGATAATAATCCAATATCCCCCAGATCTCTTCGTCGATCCTCCTGGGGATCACGGGCATGGCCATGATGTGAGAGTGGGGATGGCGGTTAAATAATCCCGGATAATTCTTTAAAATGAGAAACTGTTCAAAACGGCGGTCCTTCTCCAGATCGATGAGCCTCTCCTGGTATGCCTGAAGAATCTTCCTGATCTGAGAGGGATCCATGAAGGCAAGGCTCTGATGATGTTCGGGAGATTCGACGACGATCTCATGGGCGCCGATCGCCTCCATCACATCGTACATCCCATCGGGCCTCCGATCGAATTCTCCCTCGATTCGGAAGAAGGGAAATTTGTTGGGGATGACTCGGACCGACCATCCTTTTCCTTCCCGTTTGATTGAGAAGGTTTCCGGGGGCGTCATCCCTTCGTTTCCCGGGCAGAAGGGACACGGCCCCTCGGTTTCCTGAACTTGATAGGGTGGTTTAAAGGGAAGATAATCGGAGGGTCCTTTGGGGTGATCGGTGGTGATGACCACCCACATCCTGGTAATGGGATCTCTTCTCAGTTCGGCCACGAAACCTCCTCATGCAAGAAGGGATTGGTAAACATACTGCCTCCCGCGGTGAGTTGCCTCTCTGTTCGAATCGTTCACTCCCTCTATTCTCAACACCAGCCGCTTCCTATAGAGGTTAAGCAACCGCGTGCCGCTCGTGTTCATCCCGATCTTTTCCTTCTCGGATAATTCCCTTAAGGTCAATCGCCTCGTATTCATCACCTGGTTCAAGGTCTGGACCAGATAATTGTTCAGAGAACCGATGATCCGCCATCCTCCTGGTCCTGTGATGAGAACCGCCAGTTTCTTCCTCTCCAGAGCTACGCCGATGTTCTCCTCCTGGGAGGGATTGAGGCCCTTCAAAACGAGATGCTTTTCGCCGTACTCATCGCCCCAGAGTCGCGACACCATCTTGGCCACCACCTCATCGGCCCATGAAAAATCGATGGAGCCCATTCCTGAAAAATCGATGACGAGGCAAGGCTCCTCGCCTTCCCTGAGGATCTTTTCGATGGCCCCGCGGAGACGTGCGCCCCGTGAACGGCCGGCCATCTCCTTCTTTCCGTTTTTGAACAGGTCGTGTGTGAGCTTCTTCAGGGAGAGGGTTCTCTTATTCATTCTTTCACTTCAATTGATTCAGTTGAAATGATTTAAATCAGAGATTTTACTTTTTGTCAAGATGTTTTTAATTGGGGTCGGGTCGGACCAAGTCAAGTCATTGATATTCAAGTTGATTCGCAAGTGGGGACGTTTGATTCGCAAATGGGGACGTTTGATTCGCAAGTGGGGACGTTGGTTCAAATGCAACTTATGTATGCCCTCTCAGTTAAGGAGAATCATCCGAACTGGATGCTGCATACCGATTCACCAACGAAGTCGTAACTCCCAAGAATTGTGCAACACTCGCCCCTGGATGCCCATATTTCTGCACTGCCAGTTGACAAAATATCTTGAGCGCCGCTGATACTTCTCTCCTTCGCCTGACCTTCTTCAATTCCTCCTCGTCCAGCCCTTCTCTTCC